>NZ_JAQFJC010000002.1:0-302322 GCF_030439935.1 Streptococcus sp. SG1
AACCTGGGATATCTTTCTTAGGTTGTTCGCCGTCTTCGGTTGGATAACCTGGAATGTCATTGCCTTCCTTATCCTTATGACTAGTCTTAACCTTCTCATAAACGTGTTCTGTGTCACCGTTTGGAAGTTTCTTAGTCTCTACGAAGCGGTAGCCTGGAATATCTTTCTTAGGTTGTTCACCGTCTTCGGTTGGGTGGCCTGGAATCTCATTTCCTTCCTTATCCTTGTGACTAGTCTTAACCTTCTCATAAACGTGTTCTGTGTCGCCGTTTGGAAGTTTCTTAGTCTCTACGAAGCGGTAGCCTGGAATATCTTTCTTAGGTTGTTCACCGTCTTCGGTTGGGTGGCCTGGAATTTCATTGCCTTCCTTATCCTTATGACTAGTCTTAACCTTCTCATAAACGTGTTCTGTGTCGCCGTTTGGAAGTTTCTTAGTCTCTACGAAGCGGTAACCTGGAATATCTTTCTTAGGTTGTTCACCGTCTTCGGTTGGGTGGCCTGGAATTTCATTGCCTTCCTTATCCTTATGACTAGTCTTAACCTTCTCATAAACGTGTTCTGTGTCGCCGTTTGGAAGTTTCTTAGTCTCTACGAAGCGGTAGCCTGGAATATCTTTCTTAGGTTGTTCACCGTCTTCGGTTGGAACTAATGTATTCCCCTTAGTATCTACAAATGAAGTAATTGGACGGACAGTCGGAGTGTATTTTGCAGTTATTTCTGTTCCGTTCTTATCAACTCGTTTGACTGTAACTCCTGAAGCCTTCCCAACAAAGTCTTTTTCTGGTGTGAAAGTTACCACACCATTTTCATCAATGGTATAAGTTCCTTCTCCCGGAACAACTTTCTTAGTTGTCCCATCATCAAAGGTTGGTTTAACATTTTCATCAATTTCAACAGTCTTTTCTACACCGTTTACTTCAACTTTACCACCAGTAAAAGTTGGTGTACCGTTTTGTTTTTGCCCTTTAGGTCCTTCAGATTCATCGTCTGTAGAAGTTGGTTTAACAGGTATTACAGTTGGAGTATACGTTGCTGTAGCAGTTGCTGTAATATCAGTATCATCTGCATCTTTTCCTAATTTGGCAGTAAGTGAAACTGTGACAGGTGTAGCTGTACCGGTAAATGTCTTCAATGGAACAAAAGTTACTTCACCTGTTTCATTATTAATTGAGTAGGTACCCTGACCATCAATTGTTAGAGTATCAACAAATCCACCTGTTTTTGGATCTACTAACTTAGCAGGCGAAGAAGCACTCGGTTTTACTGGTGATCCATCTCCAACAGATGTAAAGGTTGGAGTTTCATTTTGAGTAGCACCTTGAATATCAGTCGAAGTCACATTATGTCCTTCAATCGTATCAGTTACTGTAATATGGTAGGTTGTTGTAGCGGTTGATGAATCAACTCCATGATCAACTCCCGACTCAGTTCCACCGATTGTTGCTTCAGTAGTATAATTTCCATTACTATCAATAACATCAATCTTAACAGTATATACTCCTACTTCATTTAAGCTATATCCACTAGCAATATTATAGTTATTTGCATCTTGTTTGGTATCAAATACTTTTTGAACTCCTGAAGGCGATGTTACTGTGATTCGAGTGATATAGGTAGTTTTTCCATATTTAGTATCTTCAGAGTCTGAGATGCTTACTGCAGCTTTTGCTTCATTACGAAGGTCAACAACTGTACCTTTTGTTGAAGTATAATCTTGTGAAGTTGCTGTTGGTTTTGTATTTACTACAGTTGCCACATCAGTATTTGTTGCAATCGTCCCTCTAATAATACCACCAAATCCTGACTTAGTATGAACTTCCCAAGAGTCATTTTCAAGCTTAGTAGCAGTCACTTCAGTTCCATCAGATGACGCCCAGGTATTTGAATGTTTATCGTAAGTGACAGTTACTGACATTCCATCTCCTACCTGATTAGTATTCCTAGAAACATAAATCGTTTCTGGACGAGTTGGCGTTTCTACACTTGTCACTTTCCCAGTGCTATCAAGCTGTCGAATGTACTCATAGATATAAAATTTCATACCACCGTCTTGCTGAGCTTCTGTGTACACTTGACGTTTAGTCCATCTTGTCGTACCATCACCATTCAGTGTTTTACTTTCAGCATAGTCGCCAGGTAACTCCCAGTGTCCGGTAGCCTTATTAAAAGTCGCAGTATGTTTTTGCCCATCCGTTCCATTTAACTCAACTTGTTCACGTAAGAAAGTTCCCTTAACATTTTCAACAGATGCTTCCACTTTAATATTGTTCACACCAACTTTGGCAGTTGCCTCTGATGTCACAGGAATATTAAATACTGTATCTGAATCAACAGTACCTAATTCTTGATTCTCAGAAACAGCTGTGTTGGTTGAACCACTGTCTACGAGCCATTTGCCATTAACTGCTTTTAGATTGGTTACAGTACCATCCGGCATTGTTATCTTAGCACTTGACGCACCTTTAGAAATTTTAACTGGTACAACCGTTGAGTAAGTTTCAACGTTTTGAACCTCAACCTTTGGTTTCACAACTAATGTTACAGTAGCATGTGCTTCTTGTCCAGATTGGTTCCAGACATTATTATTAGCCAACTTATCATAATCTTTTGCAAATACGGAGACTGTGTAAATTCCTGCTTCAGTTAATTTCCCAGAAATGATTCCTCTCCCCATATTCGTTTGATCAGCAGCTTGCTCTTCAGAAGTACTATTCGCAACACTATATTTAGTTCCTGGAATTAATACTTTGGAATCATCTAATGCTTCACCAATAGTATTATATCCCGAAACTCCTGTTACTGATTTAGAGAATCTTTGAGGTACTCTTACAACTTTGCCTTCAACCGTCGTATAGTTATAAGTTCCTCGACTATTTGCTGGTGTTGCACTTGCACCTGACTCATCATAGAATTGAATATTTACATTAGCATCGTCACCAACATTACGATCATAACGCTTAGAATCTGATTTTATTTTAGGAGGCGTACTATCTTGCCACCCGACCCAACCAGCACGAAGATTCTGAATTTGGAAAGTTACCGTACGACCATCTGTATTGGTCGCAGTAATATTAAATCGTAAATCATAAACTCCATTTTCAATATCCGCTATAACTTTTCCTTGAATTGTGTCTGTTTCTGAATCGTATGTCAATCCCGGCACAAGGTTAGTTGGAGTTACAGAAGTTAAACTCCAACCAGCTTGCTTGGCATTTTCAGAAACAGCGATACGATCTTTCAAGCCTTTAATTAGTACACGATCAATTCCTTGTTCGTAACCCAATCCATAAATTTCTGTAGCTAGGTATTCATAACCACCATTAGCAGAGTAAATCGATGTTGCAGCGTTTAAAATTCTTGACCCATCCGCACGGAGTTTGTTTCTCCAAAGAGGGGCTTCTTCTGCTAATTTTTTAGCGGCATCAGGGGTTAATGGATAGTCTACACGTCCTTTGTTGTTATGACCAGTCTTTCCACCTTGTTCTGTATGCATCCCATTTCCAGCATTTGTATCATTACCAACCCGCTGATTAGAATAGACTTCAATCTCTAGCCCTGTAGCATCAGTACCCGTAATTAATTTAATTTCTTGTACTGGAATCGTATAGGTATCCTTACCTGTGTGATTTGAAGCATTTATTTCTGAGACACGAGAGACATTTGTTCCTTCTTCAGCATAGAAATCTTGAGCAGCCAAAGCTACTCCAAAATTCCCGTCTTTTCCAACTCCTGCTTTTTTCAGATCATTGTAGACAGCAAGAATGGAATCATTTAAGCGTGATAGTTGGGTGTTAATTTGCTGTGCGGTAACGTTATCAGCTGCTAAAACTTTCTTAGCTTCCGCAATAGCTGCTTTATTGTTGACTACTGCCGCTTCGATGGCTGCTTTGCTTGCGTCTTCAACCTTATTTCTACGAACTGCTTCATCTGCAAGAACATTTGTCACTTCCGCTTCTGACGTGACCTGTTCCAAAACCTTTTTAGATTCTTCTACAGCTTTTTCTGTAGCAGTGGTCGCCACTGGTTTGACTGCTGTAGTTGTTGCTGTTTCCTCAACTTGTTTCCCAGCTTCGTCTGACTCAACTACAACCGTGATCAAAGCTTCAACTTTAGCAAGTTCTGCATCAATATCAGCCTGTTTTGCAGTTTCGTTTGCAAGAACTGCCTTTGCAGCAGTCAATACTTCATTTGCTGTAACTATCGCTGTTGCATCAGCTTTCTTTGCAGACGCAACTTTTGCTTCTAACTCAACTACTTTTTTAGTCAGAGCAGTCTTATCAGCTTTTTTAGCTTCTACTATCTTATCTTCCTTCTCTGCAGTTGCTGGTGTTGCAACTTCAGGTTTCACCGCTGTTGAAAGCGACTCCGGTTTTTCTGCTAATACTGTTGTTGGTGGTGTCACAACTTCAGATCTCACTGTTGCTAAATCTGACTCCAACTTATCAGTCGGTGCTGGTGTTGCTGGTGATTTAGTTACTGTTACCGTAGTATCAGAACCTTGTACCTCCGTAGCAGATACTGCACCATTACCTAGGAACATCAAACCGGCTGCAATTGCCACCGATGCTGCCCCAAAGCTGTACTTCCGAATACTATAACGAAGGTACTTCTCCTTTCTAAAATCCTGTTGTTTTCTCTTCAAAAGACAACCTCCTTATTTTTTTAAATGTCGATATGAAATACACAGGAAAACAGAGACTCCTGCACTCACAGAAAATCGTTTTCAAGGAATTATTTATTTCCCGTGTTGTAAAATGAAGTGCAACAGAAAAGATATGTTCGTCATTCATCACATGAAAGAGGTTCAAATGAGAACTTCAACGGGCTCCTCAGAGAGTTTCTCCCTAAAGGCAAATCTCTCAATCCGCTGACTGACGAAGAACTCGCTCAATATCTCTCAGCTATTAACGAAAGACCTAGGCGACTTCATCAGTACAAAACTTCAAAATTTCTGTTTGGGCTAGCCCAAACAGCCTAAACAATGGAATCCTAGTCTATCCATGAACTTGTTGCACTTGACTTGACAATGTGCCAATTATTTATTTCAAAAAGTGATCTAACCACTCTCAACATATGTATTATAACATTTTTAAACTTTTATTCAACTGCTGTTGTAAGATGAAGTATAACACAAAAGTCATATTCTTCTGATATATAAGAATTCTCCAATTCAGTATAAAAGTAGATGAACATACCCACTAATCATTCCAACGAAAAATCAAACTATTCTTAATTATCAGACTCTGAATGTGGTAAAATGAGCGCTATCTCAAGATGGGTGAGAAATCTACAGAGATTGCTCGTCTTATTAGGTAGACATCACTCACGATTACTCATGAAATCAACGGAAAAAAACAGTTTTTCTGCGTTTTTATGGCATACTCAAAATATAGGCTGTTGTATAGCTAACAGTTTTAACACATTTTTCTGACATACTATAAATTTCAAAGAAGTAAAAGAATGTCAATTAAAAATCATTTACAAAGAGAATTCAAAGGTTCAAATTTTGAAATTTGTGAAACACTAATAACAGATACCTACTTCACTAGCTTTTTAGATTACGTGAGTTTACCTGAATCAATCTCTAAATTAATTGAAGAAGGCTATGCTGATAAAAGAAATCAGTTAGATGAATACATTGATTTTGCACTTCATCATAATTTAATTACTATGCAAAATAATATTATCCAAGCTACCGATCTTGGTTTAGCCTAGGTGTGGTGGGCATATGCACCAGTTGAAGGCGATGATTGGATTTAGATAAGAGAGCACTATATTTTCTGCATAAGATAAAACTAACAAAGGAATTATATAGTCTATTTTGTTGTAGAAAAAAATCCCCGCCAAGATCTAACTTGGCGGGGATTTGGTGGGGAATAACTCCCCTATTTAAGATTTAAATCACCTTAAGCAATTCTTAACCTTAATATACTAGGCTTTCGCATTCAATTTGCGTTACTCTATTATTTAAGAGTAACTGAAGCTCCTGCTTCTTCCAATTTAGCTTTGATTTCTTCAGCTTCTGCAGTTGCAACGCCTTCTTTGATAATACCAGGCGCACCATCAACAAGTTCTTTAGCTTCTTTAAGACCAAGACCAGTGATTTCACGTACAACTTTGATAACGCCAACTTTTTTGTCACCAGCAGCTGTCAATTCAACGTCAAATGAATCTTTAGCAGCACCAGCGTCAGCAGCACCAGCAGCAGCTACAGCTACAGGAGCAGCTGCAGTTACACCAAATTCTTCTTCGATAGCTTTTACAAGGTCGTTCAATTCAAGGATTGAAGCTTCTTTAATTTCAGCAATAATGTTTTCAATGTTCAATGCCATTGTTATTTCCTCCAAATAAGTTTTTTAATTTTAAATATTTTTTCGTAGCTAGGCTACGCTGCGTAGCTTAAAATTAAGCTGCGTCTTCTTTGTTGTCTGCGACTGCTTTGACAGCAAGTGCAACGTTGCGCACTGGCGCTTGAAGTACAGAAAGGAGCATAGAAAGAAGTCCTTCGCGGTTTGGAAGAGTTGCAAGTGCAAGAATCTCTTCTTTTGATGCGACAGCGCCTTCGATTGCACCACCTTTGATTTCAAGTGCATCAGCGTTTTTAGCAAAATCGTTCAAGATTTTCGCTGGTGCGATAACATCTTCGTTAGAAAATGCTACTGCAGATGGTCCAACAAAAACTGATGCAAGATCTTCAAGACCAGCTTTTTCAGCTGCACGACGTAAAATTGAGTTTTTGATAACTTTATACTCAACTTCGCTTCCACGAAGCTCACGACGAAGAACTGTATCTTGCTCAACTGTCAAACCACGAGCGTCAACAACGACGATTGATGCAGCAGCTTTCATTTTCTCAGCTACTACGTCAACTAGTTCCGCTTTTTTAGCAATAATTGCTTCACTCATTAGTGTGTTCACCTCCGTAATTATTTTGCTTGGGGAATTTTTCCAAAAGAAAAACGCGCCCAAACCTAGACACGAAAGTACAATACGCTTCTTTTTACATGATACGTTTTGTCCTCGGTAGGATCTTTATGAGTCTAGCTCCCCTACTGTCTTAGGCAGTTTTTTCAAACCATTGATAATCATATCATAGATAAAAAAAGATTGCAAGACTTTTGTGCAATCTTTTTAAAATATTTTTTCAATCAAACCTCTTATTTATCAAGATAAGGAGACAAGTCCTGCAGGGAGCGCTCAGCAATCTTCTCATAGCGCTCTTTCTTATCACGGATCCGAGGACCTTCAAGCTCTTTGATAATGCCAAAATTGACATTCATGGGTTGGAAATGCTTGCTGTCAGCATGGGTAACATAATGAGGCAGACTTCCAATAGCAGTCGTTTCTGGAAAAACAAGTGCTTCTTCTCCATTGAAGAGTCGAGCGGCATTGATACCAGCAACCAAACCAGAAGCTGCTGACTCAACATAGCCTTCGACACCCGTCATTTGTCCTGCAAAGAAAAGATTGGGCTGTTTCTTAGAGCGGAAAGTCTGTTCCAGCAGATTTGGAGAGTCCATATAGGAGTTACGGTGCATGACACCATAGCGGACAAATTCTGCATTTTCAAGGCCAGGAATCATTTGAAAGACTCGCTTTTGCTCGCCCCACTTTAGATGAGTTTGGAAGCCGACTATGTTGTAAAGGCTGCCTGCAGCATTATCCTGTCGAAGCTGCACCACAGCGTATGGTGTCTTAAAATCTCCGTCACGAGGTCCTTGGTAGTCATCTGGATATTCTAAACCAACTGGCTTCATCGGTCCATAAAGCATGGTTTTAATGCCCCGCTTAGCCATAACTTCAATTGGCATACATCCTTCAAAGTATTTTTCTTTTTCAAAGGAATTAAGCGGTGCTTCCTCAGCGTTAACCAAAGCATCATGGAAATCCATAAACTCTTGCTTGGTCATGGGAGCGTTGAGGTAGGCTGCTTCGCCCTTATCATAGCGGGATTTGAGATAGACCTTGGTCATATCGATGGTATTAACGTCGATGATCGGCGCTGCCGCGTCGTAGAAATAAAAACCATCGCCTCCATTGAGCGCGTGAATTTTTTCGGCCAAAGCATCGCTGGTCAAGGGTCCTGTCGCAATGACTGTGATGGCATCCTCCGGAATTTCAGTGATTTCTTCACGAATGACCTCGATCAGGGGATGATTGGTCACCAACTCCGTTACCATCTGAGAAAAACCTTCTCTATCAACCGCTAGAGCACCACCTGCTGGTACCCGAGTCGCCTCTGCTGACTTTAAAATGACCGAGTCCAACCGTCGCATTTCTTCTTTTAGTAGGCCAACTGCATTGGTCAGTGCATCTCCTCGCAGAGAGTTGGAGCAGACCAGTTCTGCAAAGTCGGTAGTTTTGTGTTGAGGCGTTGACTTAACACCCCGCATTTCATAGAGTTTGACTGGGATTCCACGCTTGGCAATCTGGTAAGCCGCTTCACTACCAGCCAGACCAGCACCGATAACATTGATATAAGATTGAGACACGACACTAATACCTCTTTGGGTGGAACCTAAGTCCATATCAAAACAATCCACTGAACTGTTTGCACCCACAAATCTTTCTAAATTAATACTTGGTCCATTATAACAAAAAGCCAGCAAAAAAGACAGACAGGAGAATTCCTGTCTGTTCATCATTATGTCATTCTTTCCAAATAAGCAATCTTAGCAAAATCCTTATGATTGTTATTATCATTTCGGTAAGAATCTTGGGAAGAAGCGCGGTAGATAGCTAAAAATTGCTCTGCAGTTGGAAGCAGAAACTTGACCCCTTCTACTTCTTTTCTAGTCAGCTTCTCTAGCGGCACACCTGAAAATGCCTCCAAGGTTTCCATGGCTCCAAATTCAATAGACAGATCTTCTTTTTGAAATTCATGCTCGTGTAGATCGACTAAACGATAGCCTAAGCTCTCCATCATGGGCTCAATCTTGTCCATATCATAAATCCGCTCTTCATCTGGCGCTTCCCAGCCGCGCTCATCACCATGAACATGGATATCAATATCCCGCGCCTGCCAGTCCTGACCAGTAACTTGCTCCAGCCCCAAAGAGCCCATTAGCAATGGAACAATTCCTATCTTGTTCAGTTGAGATGCAATCTTTAGAAATGCTGCAAATTTATTGTTCATACTATTTTCTTTCAAAACTTTACTTTATACCAATCCAGGCTGCAAGCAAGGCTGACAAAATACTGACCAAGGATCCAATCAAGTAATACTCTGCAAATGCTGGACTTTCTGATATTTTGTTATAGCGGGCAATGGATTTAGCTGTAAACACTAAACCAATCGAAGCAAACTGTCCATAAAGAAGACAAGCTCCGATAACCAAACGCTCTAAGAAACCAATCATGGCTCCTGCCCCATCTATCGTATCTAACTCCAGACTCGTTTCAGGTTGAAATTTACCAAATAAAATTCTAAAAGCAATATTGGTTGGCTTTCCTACCAATAAGACAAACAAAACGGCTTTTAAGAAAGTTAATGGAAGGAAACTTGGCAAAAACTCAGTATTCATATTAGAGAGTCCGTAGATAATAGCCAAATGAAGGAGTTGATCAAGCACGAAAATGATAGACTTTTTTAACTTGAGTATCCTTTGTAGGATTGGTTTGAAATAATCAATAAGAGCATGGCTTAAGAAAACAATGAAAGTCTTCCACCACAAACTTGGTATTATAATAGTTAAAACAAATAAAGGTAGCCCTACAAGTAAAATATGAAATGCAAGGACTCGAATGTTTTTGTCCTTTTTGTCAGCCATTTTTTGACTTTGAAAGTAATAATCTGATAACAAATGACAAATCAACAAAAGTACGAAAAGGTGATATGAATCCATACTAGAAAATCCGTTCATTCTGACCTCCTTCTGTAACATCAATGGCTTGGATAGCTGCAAGTGCAGCTGCTCTACTTCGAAGATAGACTCTGATGCTACTACTTTTTAGGCGTTTGGAAAGAGCACTGGGATTTAATGAAAGAGCCTGAGCCAGCTCTTGCTGACTAAAATCCTCACTATAGATGGATAGTTTGAGTAAGCCTCTTAAAAGTTCTTCCTGACTTTCTCGCCAGTCTGATTTGATTGCCTCTCCTGCAGCTAATAAAGCATTTATTTGAAAATCTTCTTCCTTTTTTCCACTAGAAAAATACAACTGAGTATTTCCATAATCATTCTTTTGATGAACTAAATTAATGGCTGCTCGCGCATTCCAATAGGCAGGACCATCAGCACCAATACTTTGTAAAGGGTCAATGTCAGTCACTATTTTCCCCAAACCAATCCCAAAGCGTAGCTGAGCAGGCTTCAACTCTTGACGTAGACAGTCAATAATTTGAAAAATTGGTGCATCTAAAGTAAACAGAGCCTGAAATTCATCTCCAAGAGTCAAAGTTAATCGCGAAGCTAAATAAGTTTCAAAGCGATTGTTCATATGAAAGAGAACTGCTTCCAACCTCTTTTGTAAGTCTGATCTCTCTTTAAATAGTTTTGAGTCAATGACGTCTGCAATTAAGGCTATATACACTTCACCACCTCCTTTTGTCTATTATAACAGACAAAACAAAAAATGTCCATTTTAACAGACATTTTTTGTTTTTGCCGTTAAAATGGACTAAATTGATTGCTAAAAAAGACTTATTTGACCTTTTCTTCTTCATAATCACCATTGCTACAAACTACCTGCTTACCGCCACCACGGACTTTCTTTTCAACCAGATAGTGGTCACATTTTGGACAGTTTCGACCGACCGGCTTATCCCAAGATGTAAAGTCACAGTCTGGATAACGATCACAGCCGTAGAAAATACGATTTCGCTTAGTTTTTCGTTCAATAACATGGCCTTTTTGGCACTGCGGGCAAGTCACGCCGATTTCCTTGACAATAGCCTGAGTATGACGACAATCCGGGAAATTACTGCAGGCATAAAATTTCCCAAATCTACCCAATTTGATGACCATCGGACTGCCACAAACCTCGCAGTCGAAACCAGCTGGCTCATCCTTGATTTGGATTTTTTCCATTTCAGACTCAGCTTTGGCTACTTCTTTTTCGAAAGGTCGGTAAAACTCGTCAATAACCTTCTGCCATTGCTCTTTTCCGACTTCTACATCGTCCAGTTTTGCTTCCATCTCAGCAGTAAATTTCACATTTACGATACCTGGGAAAAATTCAACAATCAGCGAATTAACGATTTCACCAAGTTCTGTTGGTTCAAAACGCTTAGAAACCAGCTTAACATAATAACGTTTCTGAATAGTCTCAATGGTCGGTGCATAAGTAGACGGCCGGCCAACTCCATTTTCTTCTAAAGTCTTGATAAGAGTCGCTTCAGAATAGCGAGCAGGTGGCTGAGTAAAGTGCTGTTCTGGATTAGTATTGACACGTTTGACGCTATCACCCTTTTCCATATCTGGAAGCATCTTATTTTTATCAGAGTCATTATAAATAGCTAGATAACCATCAAACTTGACCTGACTTCCATTGGCCGTAAATTGAACACCATTTTGCTCTATTTTAACATTCATAGTATCAAAGACTGCAGCTGTCATTTGACTGGCTACAAAGCGGTTCCAGATCAGTGTATAGAGCTTAAGCTGATCTTTATCCAAGTATTTCGCAATGCTTTCTGGTGTATTAAAGACACTAGAAGGTCGGATAGCTTCGTGGGCATCTTGAGCTCCGGAAGCATTTTTAATCTTACTGCCGTGTTTTGAATACTTAGCTCCAAAACGATCGGTAATGTAATTAGCAGCTTCATTTTGCGCAACAGGACTAATACGAGTTGAATCCGTACGCATATAAGTAATAAGACCTTGAACGCCAGAACCGATATTGATACCTTCATAGAGTTGCTGAGCCACCATCATAGTCTTACGAGTCCGGAAATTGATCTTATTAGCCGCATCCTGTTGCATAGAAGAAGTCGTATACGGCAAGGGAGCATTACGGCGACGTTCTTTTCTTTCGACACTTTCAACCTTAAAGTCATCTCCCTTAAGATGTGAAAGAACTTCTTTCACTTCATCGTTATTGGTCAGTTTCATTTTTTTGCCATTTAAGCCATAAAAACTAGCTTGAAATTGTCGACTGCCCTTTTTAAAGGTAGAGTCAATAGTCCAATACTCTTCAGGCTTGAAAGCATTTATTTCATTTTCCCGGTCAATAATTAACTTGAGAGCAACAGACTGAACCCGACCAGCTGACAGACCTTTCTTGACTTTTTTCCATAGAATAGGAGAAATAGAATAACCAACTAAACGGTCTAAAACACGACGAGCTTGTTGGGCATCGACCAAATCCATATTAATCTGACGAGGCTCTTTGAAAGCATTCTTGACTGCGTCTTTAGTAATTTCGTTAAAAACTACACGATTCTTTTCTTTTTCATCCAAGTTAAGAATGTGTGCCAAATGCCATGAAATAGCCTCTCCTTCTCGGTCTGGGTCACTTGCCAGAAAGACTTGTTTAGCTTTTTTTGCTTCTTTCCTTAAATCATTGATGAGCGGTCCCTTGCCTCGGATATTGATATATTGTGGTTCATAATTATTTTCAAAATCAATGGACATTGTTGACTTTTTCAAATCACGAATATGCCCAACACTGGCTAAAACTTTATAGTTCCTTCCCAGGTATTTTTCTATTGTTTTTGCCTTGGCAGGCGACTCCACGATAACCAGATTTTTCTTGGTTGTGGACTTTTTACTTGTTTTTGTTACCAATTTATACACCTTCTATCAGAATAAATCTCATAGAGTGTAAACTATTTTTCTAGGCTTGTCAACTGTTAAATTCTCCTATAGGAAAACTTGTTTTAAAAATCAAACTCAGACAGGACATCAGAGCCTGACATAATGCACTTAGCGCCTTCTTGAATCAAATGATGGCAGCCATCAGATTTTCCATCTAGAATTGATCCAGGGATAGCAAATACATCTCTTCCTTCTTCCATCGCTCGCTCACAAGTTATCAAGCTTCCAGATCTCATCTTAGCTTCAGCAACAATGACGCCCCTGCACAAACCTGCAATAATTCGATTTCGCTCAGGAAAATGAAACTTCAAAGGCTGTTCACCGGGACCGTATTCTGATAAAACCAGATGATTTTTGCCAATATAGGACTGAAGTTTTTTATTGGCTTTAGGATAAAAAACATCTAATCCAGTTCCAATAACAGCTATAGTCCTTCCGCCATTCTGTAAAGCTGCCATATGAGCAGCCGTATCAATCCCACGCGCTAACCCGCTCACAATGATTAATTCATTATTCAGTTCTTTAATAATTTTTTGAACGGACTGATTTCCAAGCTTACTACTATCACGACTTCCGACTACTGCTACTTTTGGCAATTCAAGCAGATCAATATTTCCCTGATAAAACAAAAGAGCAGGTGGGTTATATATCTCACTCAAATCCCATGGATAAATTTCATCCAAGATAGAAAAAGAGGGAAATTCCTCAAAGGATTTCTTTAAGAAATCGTCGTCAATTTGCTTATATCGTTCCATAAACAGGGCAGGATTACGGCACTCTGAAACCACCGCTATATCACGCAAAGAAAGCTCCTTTTCCTTGTTTTCAGCATATCTCAAGACATTAAGAACTTGTCCATTAGTCAGTCCAGCATGTTTCATTTTATAAATATCATAGTTTTTCATTTTTTCACCTCACTATTATATTCGCAAAAAACAACAAAAAAAGACTGTTTTACAGTCTTTTTTATATCCTGACTAATTTCTCTAAAAAACATCTGTTCGCATTTAAAGTAAATAGGTGGATGTTAATTAGCTCAGGGCTTTATTTGACTTAGTTTTAGGGATTTCTTTGATAATCCGAGCTGGATTTCCAGCTAAAACAACATTGTCTCCAAAAGACTTGGTCACAACTGATCCTGCTCCTACTACCACATTATCTCCCAGTGTCACACCAGGCAGAATAGTCACACCGCCTCCAGCCCAGAAATTATCACCAATGGTAATGGGAGCTCCATACTCAATACCAGAATTTCTTTCAACAGGATCCAATGGGTGTAATGGCGTTAGCAATTGACAATTGGGACCAAACATAGCATTATCTCCGATGCGAATCGGGCAAACGTCCAACATAGTCAGATTCCAGTTAGAATAAAAATTCTCCCCTAGATGAATATTGATTCCATAATCACAGACCAAATCGGGCTTCATAGCAAGATTCTCCCCTGTGCTGCCAAACCATTCTTTGATAATAGCCGTGCGCTTGACACTGTCTTGTTCTTGGTTAAAACGATATTGAAATTCCTTTGATATAGCCGCTAACTGCCTTAATTCCTGATCTTGAGGACGGTAAGGTTCGCCAGCAATCATTTTTTCATATTCTGTCTTCATGATAATTTCCTTTTCATACGAGATAAGTGGATGATTAAATAGAGCTGTTCATCTTCTGATGTGGTGTAATTTCGAGTTTTTTCAAGATGGTCAACGATTTTTTGAGCTGTTTCAAAAGCACAAGGGTATTTAGACTTCATCAGTATAAACATCTCGTTGTCTTCTAAGTCTCTATATCCAGAGCCTGTCAAAACTCGCTCGCAAAAAAATTTCAGATGAGTCACAAAGCGTTGTACATAAATATCTTCCTTATCCAGAGAAATCTCTAAACTGTACTTGACAATGGTCATGATTTCTTCCATCAACATGGTCAAATCTCTTGCAGCTGCACCATTCTCTAATTCTGCATTCACAATTGTTAAGGCCATAAAACCGGCCTCATCATCTGGTAAGTCTTTACCAAAATATTGACTTAGAAGCTGATTTGCATATTTTCCAACTTCAAATTCCTCCGGAAAAAATCGCTTGATATCCCACATAAGAAAATTTTTCAAATAGATGTCATCCTTCTCTCGCAAAACGACTCCATGCATGTGGTCAGCCATTGCTATAAAAGCATGATGATTTAACTTCTTAGAAATCTTTTTATGGGCAAATGCAATAACTTCACCAGCCATTTCTATAATTTCAGGATCAATTTCGTTAATCAACTGCTTCCTGTCTGCTGACAAAATAAATTTTTTCTCAATCAGATCAAGCGAGATCTCCTGTCCCACTTTTCTACCAAAAGCCAGCCCTCTTCCCATGAGCACAATTTCTTCTTGGTTTTCTTCAGAAATAACGACATTATTGTTTAAAATTTTAATAATCTGCATTTCCAACCTCTTCATGACTAGTCAAGCATAGACTTAACAGGTTCAAATGTCTTCCGGTGAATTGGGCTCACCCCACAATGTTCTAGGCCCTCCAAGTGACTCTTTGTTCCGTAGCCAGCATTTTGCGCAAAGGCATAACCAGGAAATTCTTTATCGTAGTCTGCCATCAGCCGATCACGAGTGACCTTAGCTACGATACTAGCTGCTGCAATAGATAGTGAATTAGCATCGCCCTTGATGATGGAATCTTGCGGGATATCAACATCCAGTTTCATGGCATCAATCAGCAGATAATCGGGCTTGAGAAAAAGCTTAGACAAAGCCTCTTTCATAGCAAGCTTGGTCGCTTCGTAGATATTGACTTGGTCAATAATATCATTGTCAATCTGGCCAACACCTACTGCCAAGGCCTTATCCATAACTGCTTGATAGATTTCTTGATGCTTTTTCTTGGGAATCTTCTTACTGTCGTTGAGTCCCTTAATTTTACATTCTGGTGGTAAGATGACAGCCGCAGCGACAACTGGACCAGCTAGAGGACCACGGCCAACTTCATCAATTCCAGCAATAGCTTGGTAGCCAGATTGATAGAGCTCTTTTTCATACCGTAACATCTGCTCCAGACGCATTTCCTCGTCTAACTCTGCTTGAATAGCCTTTTTACGCTTTTCAACAGCCTTTTGAACTCCACTACGCTGATCATTAGCTGCTTCTGCAAGAAAAGGATCAGCCAAATCAGTCACTAACCCTAAACGTTGCTGGATTTCTTTAATCGTTGCCATCTAATTCTCCAACAATATCCAAGCAGTAACGGCCCAGCTTACCATCACGAACATCTTTAACAAAAAGACTATAAAACCGATCGTAGTCATCACGGAAACCAAGTTTTTGGGTCATATCCATAATTATCTCTGGCGCTTCTTGACTTAGATCTAACTGTTTATAGCGACCTACTAGCTCTTCAGGATAATGCTCCTTAAAATAATTGAGTCCAAAAATCGTCACCTCATCCATAGGCAGTAGATTATCCTTGATAGCACCAGTCAGGGCAAGCTTAAGAGCAACCATCTCGTCTTCAAACTTAGGCCAAAGAATACCTGGTGTATCCAAGATTTCCAAATCTTTATTTGACTTGAGCCATTGCTGACCTTTTGTCACACCGGGCTTATTCCCTACAACAGCAATTTTCTTTCCTGCCAAGCGATTCATCAGGGTTGATTTGCCTGCATTTGGGATACCGATTATCATGGTACGCAGGGTTTCGATGCGAATTCCTCTCTCCTTCTGACGAGCCAATTTGCCAGCCATCAGTTTCTTAGCAGCGTCAGTGACCTTTTTAACGGCAGATTGCTCTTTAGAATTAAGAGCCAAAGTAGGAATCCCTTGACCTTCAAAATAAGTCTGCCACTCCTTGAGACGGACAGGATCAGCTAAATCCGCTTTATTTAAAACCAAAAGCTTGGGCTTTTCTCCTACAATTTTAGTTAGCATGGGATTTTGACTAGATAAAGGGAGACGGGCATCAACCAAGACAGTCACAAAATCAACAAATTTAATACTTTCTTGAACCTGTCTCCGGGCTTTGGACATATGCCCAGGAAACCATTGAATCGTTGCCATATTTTTTCCTTTCAGAATAATTTCATCATTATCTATTTTAACATATTTCAAAATTTTAAGAGGCAAGATTAAAAATTCTCAGTGAAACAAAAAAGCCCCAATGGGCTTTATCATTTATCTAACTTGTTCAAAGTGAAGGTGCACTGCAATATGATCTCCATAACCACTACGCTCTAAGTCTCGTTGCAAGCGATAAGAAATATAATGCTCAGCAATAGTAATGTAGCCTGCTCCCAAGAGACGGCTTTCAACCATAGACTGAATCATACTGATAGTTGCTCGTTCAACTTTAGCTTCTTGCAAATCCAAAACTACTTTTTTTGTAACTTGTGCTAAATTCTGGCGAAGATCATCAGTCAAAACATATACTGTCTGAGCCGCTTTTAAAACAGCTTGATAGATTTTATCCGGATCAAAATCTACAACTTCACCACTGCGTTTAATTACTTGCATAATAAACTCCTTTATTTATCTATTTCTAATATAATGTGAGTCACTAACATGACTTCTGCCAATCTAGTTATTTACAGCCTACTCAAAAAGAAAACCCAAAGCTTGACTGCACCCTAATATTATATAATTTTTTCCAATATTTTTCAAAGGTAGCTTTCTTTTTTAGACTTTAAAAAGCGAAAAAGAAAGGAAAGCACTTGGCAATCCTTTCTTAAATGCTCTTCATAAACTATCAGATACTGAATTCACTTTTCAGTTTAAATAAATACGACTAAATAGAAAGCCAAACATTATATATCGGATTTCTCTAATGCTATGTCCTGTCTTTTATAACGATAGTGCATTTTCCAGTGATTTTCAGATACTTCTTCTAATTCCAGAGTCTTGTTAATCTTATTAAAAGGTAATTTCTCTTCCTCGACTTTCCTTAGAAACTCAACTAATAAGTCACCCCCAGCGTTTAGAGAGATCAAACTATCATCCTCACTATCGTATTGAAGTAAAACTTTCTTCGTTGGTTTGTGAACGACATTATAAAGATTAAAAGCCCTTTTAATGTCAAAATTCTTCTCTTTATCTGCTATCATTGACACAGTATGTAACTCTAACCGACCAATTTTAAAAGCTCCAAAAAGACTGACAACAATCCCTAATCCAGCAAGTGTTTCCCAGATGAGAGAGAAAAGTTTTAAATCCCAATCTGTTATAACATTAAGAAGTAGATAAAAAGCCCCTAAACCAAACCCTAACAAAATTAAACCTGCGCCATAAAAACTGGCCTTATCACCAGTTCGAATAATTGGCTTGTCGTAAACTCTCTTCCCCTCAAGTTTTTCCAGACTGCGCTTTGCCTTATACTCCTCAATTCGTTGACTATACTTTTCTGTCATATTATGAAATTACACCTCACTTATTTATATCAACTCTAAACTCAAATTGCCGATCAATAATCCGGTCTCAGGACACCTTTAACAGTCTCTTTGGTTGCTTGGTAGTCGCCATCAACCACAACCTTAATAATGCGCTTGGCATCTTCTTCAGGTGCAGGCACAAGTGGTAAGCGAGTTGGGCCTGCCGCAAAGCCCAAGTAATTAAGAACAGCCTTGACTGGAGCTGGGCTCGGGTAAGAGAAAAGAGCATTGACTTTGGGAATGAATTTCCGTTGAATAGCTGCTGCTTTTTTGATGTCATTGTGCTCAATTGCGTCCAGCATTTCAAACATTTCATCACCGTTTGTGTGAGAAGCAACAGAGATAACTCCATCAGCCCCCAGATTCATAGCATGAAAGGCATCACCATCCTCACCAGTATAAATCAAAAACTCCTCTGGACGATGCTCAATCAAATAAGCCATATTAGCCAGACTAGTACATTCTTTAACACCGATAATATTTGGATGTTCTGCCAACCTCAGCATGGTCTCAGGAGTCATCTCAACTACTACCCGTCCAGGAATATTGTAAATAATGATAGGCAAGTTTGAAGCGTCTGCAATTGCTTTAAAGTGCTGGTACATGCCTTCCTGTGAAGGTTTATTATAATAAGGAACAATAGCCAAACCAGCTGCAAAACCACCAAATGCATCCACTTCTTTGACGAATTCGATAGAGTCACGTGTTTCATTGGTACCGACACCCGCTATTAAAGGGACACGGCCTTTAACAACCTTTTGAACAGCCGCAAATAATTCCAATTCTTCATCGTGAGTAAGAGTGGGACTTTCTGCTGTTGTACCCGCCAATAAAATCCCATCCGTGTGGTGAGCCAGAAGATGCTCTATCAAGTCAGGAATAGCTTCAAAATTAATTGATCCATCTTCATGAAAGGGTGTAATGAAAGCAGTAATTATTTTACAATTAAGCAAATCTTTATAAGCCATAGGAAAACCTTTCTATATGAGGAAAGGAGGCCTAAAGAATCTCTTCCCAGCCTCTCTTGGTTATAGCAAAACTTATTTGAGGTTTAATTGACTTAATGATACTAGTTATTTACCAGTTCTCTCATCTAGAAACTGAACAAAAACCAGAAACATTAAAATTCAAACTAGCTTTATCCTATTTTGAAAACTATTAAGTTTTCTAATCAACCTTTTATTTTAGCTCGTAAACAAGCTCTTCAGTCGGACGAACTAAGCCACGCTCATGCAAGGTCTCAGCAATCTGTACTGAGTTCCATGCAGCACCTTTAAGAAGATTGTCAGACACAATCCACATGTGAACGCCATTTTCGACATCTAGATCCTTGCGAATCCGACCAACAAAAGTTTCTTTTCTACCAACTGCGTTGACAGCTTGCGGATAAATTTGATGAGCAACATCATCTTCTAAGACTGTACCCGGAAAGGCTGCAATGGCAGCCTTTATTTCTTCGATAGAGGCAGTTTCTTTAGTTTCAATATAGACAGATTCAGAATGCGCTGACAAGACTGGAATGCGGACGCAGGTAGCAGAAACTTTAACAGAGTCATCTTCTAAAATTTTCTTAGTCTCCTTGGTCATTTTCATTTCTTCATAAGTATAGTCATTGTCAGTGAAAACATCGATTTGTGGCAATGCATTAAACGCAATTGGGTAATGCTTCTTGTCTCCTCCAGAAGGCAAGATATTAGCAGTCAAATCCTTTGGATCAACACCATTATTTAAGACCTGACGCAACTGATCCTGCGTTTCCAAAATTGCACCCATACCAGCACCAGATACAGCCTGATAAGTTGATACAATCACGCGCTCAATTCCCCATTTATCAGCGATTGCTTTCAATGGAAGCATCATTTGAATCGTAGAACAGTTTGGACAAGAAATAATGCCGTTGTGGCGATCCAAGGCATGGGCATTAACCTCTGGTACTACTAGTGGTGTTTTGCTGTCTTGGCGGAAGTAAGAAGTATTATCAACAACTACTGCTCCTGCCTTAACTGCATAAGGAGCATACTTTGCAGAAGTCGAGCCACCAGCAGAAAAAAGAGCAATGTCAACGCCGTCAAAAGCAGTTTCAGTAGTCTCTTCAATTACAATATCCTGCCCCTTAAACTTCAAAATCTTTCCAGCTGAACGTGCAGACGCTAAAAAGCGCACTTTATCAATAGGAAGACTTGATTCTTCCAACATTTTAATCATCTGAGCTCCAACGGCTCCAGTAGCACCCACTACAGCAACTGTATATCCCATACAATCTACCTCTGAATTTTCTAAAAATTTTGTATATTCTATAATTATACTATTTTTTAAAAAAATTGTAAATCCAATCTGAGACTATAAAGGGATAAAATTGATTTTTTTTGATCTTAAATATGTTATATATTTTACATAAAATGATTTATCTACATCAACATACACAACAACTCTTACCTTAAAAATAAATCTTTATATGGTTACTGCTTTTCCCTCACGAACAAAACTGCATCCATTGCTCTACGACTCAACCGCCTTCTTCGAAGTCATTTCATCAAGAGCAATAGCACTCTCAACTCCGACCGTATCAGCATCAATTTCTCTAAGTTTGGCTTCGACTAATGGTCTTGCCTCTCTAAGAGAGGTATCAAAGTTTACAGCTTTTGTTCTTACGAACCAAACTGCATCCATTGCTCTACGGCTCAACTGCCTTCTTCGAAGTCATTTCGTCAAGAGCAATAGAAAATCCCCAATCCGTAGACTGGGGATTCGAGGCATCTTTCGATGAGAACAGCTGGTTCACACAACTGCTCAAGGTCCGCTCCTGCGTTACAATTGAATGTAGACCTCCTCAGCGCAAAAGGCTCCTAGGAGCCAATCGACTCATCGCATGAAGTCTAGTTTACCCTATCTTTCACCACTTTGTCAAGGTATTTAATCTAAAATATAAACAAAGACTTGTCTATCCTTCCACTCTTGACCTTCTTTTTGGAATTTTTTCCGTACTCCTTCAAGATAGAAATCAGCTTGCTCCAGTAATTTTTGCGAAGGGATATTCTGTAGATCAACATGTGCTTCTAAGCGATGAAATCCTAGTTCGCGACTGACTTGCTTGAGTTCTTCTAACATAGCTCTGGCATAGCCCTGACGCCAATATTGATTATGTATCGTATAACCTATTTCCGCCCATTGAAAATCGTCTCTAGCCAGCACAAATAAATTAACCATACCTACATGTTTTTCGCTTTTTGCATCATAAACTCCCCAAATATACTGCTGGTCTTTCTCTCGGAAATTGCGGTGCTTAGCCACCAAATCCGCAAACCAACTTTCTGTACAAATTGTCATATCTAAAAGTCCATCATCAAATGGCGATTGGGAGGGTAGTCTATTGGAAAAACCTTCCAGCCAAACTGAGTAATCCTTCTCATCCAGATATTTTAAATAAACTTGTTTCATAAATACTTACTTCCCTCTCGAATACTAAGTGCAGCCATTTCAGCTCGATGCCTCTCTATAAAATCCTTGACCCAGTTTGGATTGGTTTTGGAATAATCTCTCAGTGCCCAGCCAATAGCCTTGTTAATAAAGAATTCTGTTTGGCCCAAATTATTTACTAAAATCTTCTCCAAGAGCTCCGTGTCTGTTTCCTCTTTTCGCAATAGCTGATGATCAATAGCCAAGCGCCGCAACCAGATATCCTCATCACAACTCCAGGATAAAATAGTAGCTTTGGTTTCGGGAAATCGGGCAATAATGGATCCGACCAAGCGGTCTAGAAAGTCAACTGTATCCCACCAAGATTTTGTTTGAGCAAGTTTTTTTAAACGTGGCAAGTCAGATGGTGCCAATAGTTTCTTGCGAATCTCCAGATAGTCGAGCGCTACGTACTGCAATTCTCGATATGGATTATTCCAAGCTTCATTTATAAAATTCCAGTCAATAACAGAGTCAGTCTGTTGTTTGAAAAAAGCTTTTACGAGCTTCCGTCTAGCCGGAGTCTTAACTCCTAGAAACTCAAATTTATTTTTCATATAGGCTTTCATAGCCACCGCATCATTAGGTATGGCTACAGCTTTTAACTCTTTTCTTAATCCTTCTACATCCATAGCTTACTCCAGCAATTCACGATCATAAATAGTGTAGTCACAGCGATATATCACGAGACGTTTGCCGTCAATCAGCAGCTCAGATGTTTTAGGAGCATCAGATTTATCAAGAGAGACACGATCGCCAGCATAAGCAGCTAGCGGAGTGCCGTTTTGAGAGCGAATTAGAATGACTTTTTTCTTTCCAGTAAAGTCGTTTTTAAAGGCTGAAATCATACGATTTAAAACAGGGACAGAATGACTATTCTCCTCAACATCTGCCGTCTTTTGATACTGGGCAAACACATCTTTCAAACCTTTTTCTTCTGCAATCAGAGAAGAGCCCACATGGTCAATCTCATACTTACCCAAAGTTATTTTTAGCACAGAAGAGTCTTCCTTGGAATTTCCTTCCGCATCAACTGAATCAAACTCCTCGTTACGCGAGATGGATAGGGACTTACCTGACATCTGGTCAATAAGCTGAGAATTTTCATCATAAGTGCGAACTGTCATCTCTAAACCAATCCATTCCTCTTTGGCATTTTTAATCCAGTTCTCAATCATCTGACAACCGGATAAGGTAATTAAACCAATGGATAACAACAAAATAATTAGATATTTCTTTTTCATACTTCCGACTCCCTTTCTTTTAAAAGCTTGATTGGTCTAACATCCTTTTCTAAAGACTTTTGTAGCCAAACAATATCGTGCCAACGGTTGAATTTATAGCCAATTTTAGGGAAATGCGCTACTTGCTGGTAGCCTCTTTTTCGGTGCAAAGTTAGACTAGCCTCGTTTGGCAGAGAAATACAGGCTAGAAAATGCACATATCCCATCTGATCTAACAGGTATTCTAGCGCATCATAAAGCTTAGTGCCAACTCCCTGTCCCCTAGAATCTAGACTGACATATACAGATAATTCCACTGCCCAATCATAGGCGGCACGCGCATAATAAGTCGAAGCATAAGCATAACCTAAGATCACACCATCTTCTTCTGCTACCAGGTAAGGATATTTTTCCAATGTTTTCTCAATCCTAATTGCAAAATCCTCAATGGTCGGCACTTCATATTCAAAAGTGATGACTGTTTTCTCTATATAAGGCGCATAAATATCTAACAAGGATCTAGCATCTGATGGCTTAGCTAATCTAATCTCCATAATGACTCCATGTTCTCAGTATTTTCATTATTATACCAAAAAAGACTCGTAACGAGTCTTTTAAACCATGATCAAAATAGACCAATCGCTGTGCCGTCTGCTGCAACATCCATATTGAGTGCTGCAGGACGTTTTGGCAATCCTGGCATGGTCATGACATCTCCTGTCAAAGCCACGATAAAGCCTGCTCCAAGTTTTGGTACCAATTCACGAATGGTAATTTCAAAGTTTTCTGGCGCACCCAGAGCAGCAGGATTGTCTGAGAAGCTATACTGTGTTTTGGCCATACAGATTGGTAGCTTGTCCCAGCCATTTTTGACAATTTCGCGAATCTGAGTCTGCGCTTTTTTCTCAAAGTTTACTTTTGAACCACGATAAATTTCTGTGACAATTCTTTCGATTTTTTCTTCAATAGATAAATCATTGTCATAGAGGCGAGTGTAATGAGCTGGTTCTTCATCAATGGTTTTGACTACAGTCTCAGCCAAAGATACACCACCTTGAGCGCCATCAGCCCATACACTGGCTAGCTCAACCGGTACTCCGATTTCTGCACAAAGTTCCTTCAAGGTTGCAATTTCAGCTTCTGTATCAGAAACAAATTCATTAATAGCAACAACTGCTGGAATACCGAACTTACGGATATTTTCAACGTGGCGTTTAAGGTTAGCAAAACCTGCACGAACTGCTTCTACATTTTCTTCTGTCAGTGCATCCTTAGCTACGCCGCCATTCATCTTAAGAGCACGAAGGGTTGCAACAATAACTACTGCGTCTGGAGAGGTTGGCAAGTTTGGAGTCTTAATGTCCAAGAATTTCTCAGCTCCAAGATCTGCCCCAAATCCTGCTTCAGTCACCGTATAATCAGCCAAGCGTAGCGCTGTACTAGTTGCTAAAACAGAGTTACAGCCGTGGGCGATATTAGCAAACGGCCCGCCATGAACAAAGGCTGGTGTTCCGTAAATAGTCTGAACTAGATTTGGCTTAATCGCATCTTTCAATACCAAAGCCAAGGCACCTTCGACCTCAAGGTCACGAACATAGACTGGTGAGCGGTCATAGCGATAACCGATGACAATGTTTGCCAAGCGATTTTTCAAATCTTCAATATCCGTAGCTAGGCAAAGAATTGCCATAATTTCAGAAGCAACCGTGATATCAAAGCCATCTTCGCGTGGAATACCGTTGACTGGACTACCTAAGCCAACAGTCACATGGCGCAGAGCTCGGTCATTCAAGTCAACCACACGTTTCCAGATAATGCGCCGCTGATCAATTCCCAAAGCATTTCCTTGATGTAAATGATTATCAATGAGTGCAGACAAGGCATTGTTAGCCGTCGTAATGGCGTGCATGTCTCCAGTAAAATGCAAGTTAATATCTTCCATAGGCAAGACCTGCGCATAGCCACCGCCAGCTGCTCCTCCTTTGATCCCCATTACTGGACCCAAAGACGGTTCGCGGATGGCAATCATAGTTTTCTTGCCAATCTTGTTCAAGGCATCCGCAAGACCAATGGTAATAGTTGATTTCCCTTCACCTGCTGGAGTCGGATTAATAGCCGTTACTAAAATCAATTTACCAACTGGATTTTTTCTTACCTCAGAAATCTTATCAAAGCTAAGCTTAGCCTTGTACTTACCATATAGTTCCAAGTCATCATAGTCGATGCCAATTTTTTTCACCACATCCACTATAGGCTGTAATTCAATGCTTTGAGCAATTTCGATATCTGTTTTCATCAAATTCTCCTTCATTCATTTAGTATATAGATTATAACAAAAAAAGAGTAAAACCTACACAATTTAACTCTTTTTAAAAAATATTGTTAGTGTTTTGCTTTGCGAAAACTAGAATTCATCAGATAAAATTATGAAATTCACTTGAATCTTTATAGAAATCTAAACTTTAAGTTGTAATTCCTTTAATCAAGAAATCCAGTCAAAAGAATCTCCGGATGGTATTTATTTAAGACATCGTAGATATCATACTGGTCTTCATCTAATTTATCAATTGAAATTTCGTAATCAGGACCAGCTTGGGTATAGGGACAAATATAATGCTTTACACTTCTATGTCCTTCAGAACTATATTCGGAACGTTTCTTATAAGAAATTCTTTGAATATCTTTCCATGGAATACTAATTTGTTCATCATCAATGCGAAAGACGAACTCATCCTTTTTCCCAGCTAGAATTGGTACCTTACTCTCTTTTTCTTTAAATATATTTTTTATTAGATAGAGTATGATTCCGCCAAAGATCGCAGCTAAGAATATAATCATTAAGGTAGAGTGCGACAAACCATGCTCTATGCCCTTATCAATATCCATGTATATACTTATAAAAGCAACAATTCCAAATCCAAACATGACCAATATAAACATCAAATTTGTAAAATAAAAATTCGAACCAGCATAATATTCAAACTGATAATTCTCTTTCTCCATACTCTCTCCTTTTTTCAATAACATACAATCATTCATACAGAATCTTGATAAGAAACAAGTAACTTCAATCTGTTTTCAAAATTTTAATTCTCAGTAGCTTTCTGTAAATATAATTATTTTACTAAATTTACTTTTTCTTGTAAAATAAGGCTATGAATATATTGATTACTTCAGGTGGAACAAGTGAAAAAATCGATCGAGTCCGTTCTATTACCAATCATTCAACTGGACAGTTAGGAAAAATTATAGCCGAAACTTTCCTAAATAAGGGTGACCGAGTGACTTTAGTAACGACTTCCAAGGCTGTCCGTCCTCTACTACATCCCAATCTTACTACAGTAGAAATTGAAAATGTCGCAGAGCTTCATGAAAAGCTGGAGCAACTTGTACACACGCACGATGTACTAATTCATGCTATGGCAGTTTCTGACTACACTCCAGTTTATATGACAGGCTTTGATAAAGTTTTAGCTAGCTCTGACCTTACAGAATTACTGAATAAGTCTAACTCAGAAAGCAAGATTTCTTCTCAGGATGATGTCCAGGTACTTTTCCTTAAAAAAACACCAAAAATCATCTCCTTAGTAAAACAATGGAATCCCGACATTCGCTTGATTGGATTCAAACTCTTGGTTGATGTTCCTAAGGAAAAGTTACTTGAGACTGCGCGAGCCAGTCTCCAAAAAAACAAAGCAGATATTATTGTTGCCAATGATTTAAATAAAATTACTGAGAAAGGGCATGAAGCTTATCTAGTTGAAAAAGATAGGGTGACGCAAGCACATTCCAAGCTTGAGATTGCTCAACTCCTCTACCAATATATCCACAGGGAGGCAAAAACATGACTCAGATTACTCTAGCAGTTAGTGGTAGCATATCAGCCTACAAGGCAGCAGATATTACTAGTCGCCTAAAGAAAGAGAACTTTGATGTGGCTGTCCTCATGACACAAGCTGCGACAGAATTTATCACACCTCTAACTCTGCAAGTATTATCACAAAGGTTGGTTGCTCTTGATATCATGCAAGAGCCTGATCCTAGTAAGGTTAATCATATTGCCATTGCCAAAGAGTCTGACCTCTTCTTGCTGGCGCCAGCTACAGCCAATACCATCGCTAAATTAGCCAACGGCTTAGCTGATAATATGGTGACAGCTACTGCTCTGGCCTTACCTATTCAAACCAAGAAAATTTTGGCACCAGCTATGAACACAAAAATGTATGAAAACCCGCTAACTCAGCACAATTTGGAGCGTCTGCAACGTTTTGGATGGAAGATTATCCAACCACGCGAAGCTGTTTTAGCCTGTGGTGATCAGGGGACAGGTGCTCTAGCTGAGATTGACACAATTATTGATACAGTAAAGGAACTTATTTATGAAAAAACAGTCTAAAATTGCTCAAATTGCTATCTTCTTTGCCATTATGTTGGTACTGCATCTGCTTAGCTCAGTGATTTTCAACCTTCTGCCAGTACCAATTAAACCAACGATTATTCATATACCTGTTATTATTGCTAGTATTCTATACGGTCCAAAGGTTGGAATGGTCTTAGGTTTCTTAATGGGATGTATTAGTGTGATTACTAACACCATAGTACTTATTCCTAGTAGCTATCTTTTTAGCCCTTTTGTACCAAACGGAAATCTACATTCGCTTATGATCGCTATGGTGCCCCGCATTTTAATCGGTCTCACTCCTTATCTTGTCTACAAAGTCCTACATAACAAACTTGGTTTAGCTTTAGCTGGAGCAGTTGGTTCTGCTACTAATACCATTTTTGTCTTGGGAGGAATCTTCTTCCTATTTTCAAATGTCTATCAAGGTAATATCCAAGCTATGCTTGCTGTTGTTTTATCCGCAAATTCAATTGCAGAGTTACTTATTTCGGTAGTCTTGACAATAACTATCGTTCCTGCACTTGAAAAAGTTAAGCAATAATCTTCTAATCAATAATCTTGTAAGGGCAGTTATCTATCTGTCCTTTTTTGAATTCCTCTATATGATTTATTTGAAATTCTTTAAAAAATTTTTTCAAAAGTATTTCATCATTTTCTATATCTGACCTTTCAAAATAAGTGAAAATATGCTACAATGAAAGCGATTAGATATATTCAAGAGCGGGATGATTTATCATGATTTTCCTCTCTTCATTTTTTAAATAAAGGAGACATTCTATGACTTACCAAGAAAATTATCAAAAATGGGTCGATTTCGCTGATCTTCCAGACTACCTTCGTCAAGATTTAGAAAATATGGATGAAAAAACAAAGGAAGATGCCTTTTATACCAATCTTGAATTTGGTACTGCTGGTATGCGTGGATTGATTGGTGCTGGTACAAACCGCATCAATATCTATGTTGTCCGTCAAGCGACTGAAGGTTTGGCTCGTTTGATTGAGTCAAAAGGTGGAAATGAAAAAGAACGTGGTGTGGCAATTGCCTACGATAGTCGTCACTTCTCTCCAGAATTTGCCTTTGAATCTGCTGCAGTTCTTGCAAAACATGGTATCAAATCGTATGTATTTGAAAGCCTTCGTCCAACTCCAGAACTTTCATTCGCCGTTCGCCACCTCAACTGTTTCGCAGGTATCATGATTACTGCCAGCCACAACCCTGCTCCATTTAACGGTTACAAGGTTTACGGCGAAGACGGTGGACAAATGCCTCCACACGATGCAGATGCTTTGACAACTTACATCCGTGCTATCGAAAACCCATTCGCTGTTGAAGTTGCAGATGTAGAAGCTGAAAAAGCTTCTGGCTTGATTGAAGTCATCGGCGAAGCTGTCGACGTAGAGTACCTAAAAGAAGTGAAAGATGTGAACATCAATCCAGCTTTGATTGAAGAATTTGGTAAAGACATGAAGATTGTCTACACACCACTTCATGGTACTGGTGAAATGTTGGCTCGTCGTGCTCTTGCCCAAGCAGGATTTGACTCTGTTCAAGTTGTTGAAGCGCAAGCAACTGCAGACCCTGACTTCTCTACAGTTAAGTCTCCAAACCCAGAAAACCAAGCAGCCTTTGCCCTTGCCGAAGAACTTGGTCGTCAAGTTGGTGCAGATGTTCTTGTCGCAACTGACCCTGACGCTGACCGTGTTGGTGTGGAAGTGCTTCAAAAAGATGGTAGCTACCTCAACCTTTCAGGTAACCAAATCGGTGCTATCATGGCTAAGTACATCTTGGAAGCCCACAAAAATGCTGGAACTCTTCCTGAAAATGCTGCTCTCTGCAAATCCATCGTATCAACTGATTTGGTAACGAAGATTGCTGAAAGCTACGGCGCAACTATGTTCAACGTCTTGACTGGTTTCAAATTTATCGCTGAAAAAATCCAAGAATTCGAAGAAAAACACAACCACACTTACATGATGGGATTTGAAGAAAGCTTCGGTTACTTGATTAAACCATTCGTACGTGATAAAGACGCCATCCAAGCCGTTCTTGTCGTTGCTGAACTTGCTGCCTACTACCGCTCACGTGGTTTGACACTTGCTGACGGTATCGAAGAAATCTACAAAGAGTACGGCTACTATGCTGAAAAGACCATCTCTGTGACTCTTTCAGGTGTAGACGGTGCTGAACAAATCAAAGCCATCATGGCTAAGTTCCGTAACAATGCTCCAAAAGAATGGAATGCAACAGCTATCACTGTCGTAGAAGACTTCAAAGCCCAAACTTCTACTGCTGCAGATGGCACTGTAACAACCTTGACAACACCTCCAAGTGATGTTTTGAAATACACACTTGCGGATGGTTCATGGATCGCTGTTCGCCCTTCTGGAACTGAACCAAAAATCAAGTTCTACATTGCAGTTGTAGGTGAAAGCAACGAAGATTCACAAGCTAAGATTGCAAATATCGAAGCGGAAATCAACGCTTTTGTAAAATAAGAAATTATAAAAGATGAGAGCAACCAATCTCATCTTTTTTTCGTATCAAATCTAAGCAATTTTAGAAACTTTATGGCATACTAGTTTTATCAAAAGAAAAGAGGATGATTTATGGAACAATTTGCTCAAAATATTAAAGACTTAGAAGTCACAACTGTTGATCGTGCTCGTCAAGCGATTGCTGACAAAGAGACAGCAACTTTCTTCGTTGGTCGTAAAACTTGCCCTTACTGCCGTAAGTTTGCTGGAACATTAGCTGGTGTCGTAGCTGAAACTAAAGCACACATCTACTTCATTAACAGTGAAGAAGCTAGTGAATTAAAGAAACTGCAAGCCTTCCGCTCTGAATATAGCATTCCGACGGTTCCTGGCTTTGTTCATGTTCAAGACGGCCAAGTAGCAGTTCGTTGTGATTCTTCTATGACTGCAGATGAGATTAAAGCTTTTGCCGGAATTTAAGCACAAATCTCCATCTAAAGGATAGTTTATTAGCCTCTCTCCTTACAGAGCGAGAAGGTCTATAAGTTATTTTAAAAGCGAAAAAGACAAACTATATTGTTTGTCTTTTATTTTTCTTTCAAAGCATATATCGGAAAGCCGTGTTCTACTATTTTATCATCTAGTTTAAAATAATTTTTAAACCAAAGTTTATATTTTTTAAATAAAGCTTCAATACAGAAATACAGGATGATTATTAAAAAGATAAATAAAAGAGCGTGCCAATTTTGAAATTCCGATGAACTCTCAATGAACATATCCCAGTATGCACATGAGAAGAGCAAAAGAACTCCTAAAATTAAATTCAAATATAAAATATAGCTCACTAAGAAGAGAAATTGATGTTTCTTTGATCTTTTACTGTAATAGACTTTATAGTTTTTGGTATGTCTTTCGAAGACAGGCAAGTGAAAGGAATAGCTTCCGCTACCGAACTTAACTAACTCAGGTAAGGCATGATAGCCACACCAATGAAGGATTTTAAAATTTAACTCACGAATTAAGAAAAATAAATTGTAACAAATAAAACAACAAATTAAGATAGAACTGATTTTTGCATGATTAGAATATAATTCGCGAATAAAAGCAAAATATGCAAAAGCCAAAAAATAATTGAAACATGCTAATATAAAATAGAGAATACTAGCAAATATACTACGAGCTCCTATAAAATTTTTATCTGAATAATCTGGTCTATAATCCATATAAGTTACATAATCCCATTCTTTCTTCATAAACCTATGCTCTAAATTGAAATGAACGTTCATTTATTAAATGCCTCCCACATCTTCTGCTGGGGTTTGGCAAAAGGATACTTCTCAAATTCATCTGGATGTAGCCACATGACCTCTCCATCAGCTACGATCTGGCTATCATTAACTCGGCCATAAGCTAGCTGGATATGCCACTTGCGATGGCTGAAGACATGTTGCACCTTTGGAAAAGACTCCTGCTGCCAATCGACAATCAAATCATAATCCTGTTCAAAACTTTCTTGAGGAGACAAATCCAGACTTGGCTGATTTTCAGCTATCTCAAAGAGGGACATCTGATTTTCAGTTTGAAATTCCTCAACTTCAATCAAGGGAAAATGCCAAAAACCCGATAACAAGCCAGTAGCCTCATTCTTTTCAAGCAAGAATTGTCCCTGCTCGTTTTCGATAATCAAGCCCTGAAGATAGACCGGAACAGGCTTCTTTTTAGGTGCTTTAATAGGATATTTATCCATAGTTCCATGCAAATAAGCTGCGCTGAACTCCTTTACAGGACTGTCTTCTGGATGAGGATTAACAGGGGATTCGATATCTGACCCCAGATCCATCAGTGCTTGATTGAAATCTCCGGGTCTATCTGGATCAATCAGAATCTCCATCATAGCCTGAAAGACCTTCCGATTGCTGGGTTGGCCAATATCTAAATCAACTTCAAATAATCGACTCAGCACCCGCATGACATTGCCGTCCACCGCAGGCTCAGCTAGACCAAAGGCAATACTAGCAATAGCACCAGCCGTATAAGGTCCAATCCCTTTGAGACTAGCAATTCCTTCATAGCTATCAGGAAATTTTCCAGCGAAATCTGTCATTATCTGCTGAGCTGCTTTTTGCATATTTCTCACCCGCGAATAATAGCCTAACCCTTCCCAAGCCTTGAGCAGTCTATCTTCTAGTGCCTGTGCTAAGTCAGCTACTGTCGGGAACCAGTCAAGAAAACGCTCATAGTAAGGAATCACCGTATCCACCCGAGTCTGTTGCAGCATAATCTCAGAAACCCAGATATGATAAGGATTATTGGACCTACGCCAAGGCAGGTCACGTTTGTTTTCATCATACCAAGTCAATAATTTCTCGCGAAAAGAGGCAATTTTATCTGCCTCCCACATCTCAATTCCGTATTCTTTCAAATCTAACATAAATCTAGTATAGCATAAGGATAAAAAAATTGGAGAGCTTACGCCCCCCAATTATCTCATATCGTTTAATAATGACCAACTGCCTGACTAGCTGTAATCAAGGTCAGCTTGTAAACATCATCCGCATTACATCCACGAGAAAGGTCATTAACTGGATGATTAAGCCCCTGTAGGATAGGGCCTACTGCAGAAAAGCCACCTAAACGTTCTGCCAGCTTGTAGCCGATATTACCAGCTTCAATGCTAGGGAAGACAAAGACAGTCGCTTGACCAGCCACAGGACTACCAGGTGCTTTCAGCTCTGCAGTTGCAGGCACAAAAGCTGCATCAAACTGCAATTCGCCATCGATAGCCAAATCTGGACGCATTTCCTGAGCCAGCTTAGTTGCCTCTACGACCTTATCAACCTTTTCTCCAAAACCAGAACCTTTGGTAGAATAGCTGAGCATGGCAACTTTCGGATCAATATCAAAAATTTGTGCTGTCAAAGCTGAGTTAATAGCAATCTCTGCTAAAACATTGGCGTCTGGATCAATATTGATGGCACAGTCACTAAAAATGTAGCGCTCATTATCACGAACCATTAGAAAGGCACCAGAAGTGCGCGAAACCCATGGCAAAGTCTTGATGATTTGAAGAGCAGGTCTAACAGTCGCTGCTGTAGAGTGAATAGCGCCTGAAACCATTCCTTGAACCTTACCAAGATAGACTAGCATAACACCGAAATAATTGACATCTTCCTTCAACAATTGACGCGCTTCGTCTGCAGTAATTTTTCCTTTACGACGCTCGACAAAAGCTTCCACCATTTCCTCAAAGCAAGAACAGTTTGTAGGATCAATGACCTGATACCCTTCTGTTATTCCTTCTATTTCTAAATAAATACGAATTTTTTCAGGATTACCCAAAAGAACTGGAGTAATACTAGTTTCTTTTACAAGGCGCTTAGTTGCTTGAAGAATACGAGGTTCTTCTCCTTCAGGCAAGACAATTTTCACTTCTTTATCCTGCAAGGCATCACGAATATCATCAAAAATTTTCATATTTTGTTAATCTCCTCTTAATTAATTTTTAAATGTCTGAACTACATGTTCAAAATCTGTTGGAAGAGGACTGGCACGTCCAATTTCCTCTCCACTGAATGGATTGTAAAATTTCAAAGTATGACAGTGAAGAGCTTGGCGACTGATACCTTCAGTTAAGCTTCCACCATATAAATCGTCTCCCAAAAGTGGAAAGCCGATATGTGAAAAATGAACTCGAATCTGATGCGTCCTTCCTGTATGAAGGTGAATATCCACTAGATAGATGTTGCCAAATTGCTCAATCACCTTGTAACTAGTATGAGCATATTTACCTCCTTTGGCAACTCTTCGTGTAATAATACTATCTTCATCACGCGCAATCGGAGCAATAATTTCCCCTTCTTTTTCTAAAAGACCATCTCCCTTAACCAGGGCTAAATAACGCTTCTCAATAGCTCTTTTTTGTAATTGTTTATCCAATCGTGCATGGGCATAGCCGTGTTTGGCAAATAGCATAAGACCGCTAGTATCCTTGTCCAAACGTGTCACAATATGGACTTGATGATTCTCATAACCAGAATCTATATAATAAGCTTTGACATAATTAGCCATAGTATTAGAATGGTTCACGCTAGGAATGCTTGCGACTCCAGCTGGTTTATCAAGTATTAAAAAATGATCATCCTCAAAAACCACTTCTAGTTTTTTCGAAATCGCTTCTAAACTTTCAAAACCTTCTTCCTTGGGAATATCGATCGTAACTTTATCACCAATGCTTAACAAGTAAATTGCATTTTGCGGTTCGTCATTTACTAAAATACCTCCGCCTCTAAACTTAATTTTAGCAAGAAGCCCCTTTGAAACATCATGTTTTTTGAGAAAAGTTTTGACTTTGACATGTTCATCTGCAATAAACTCAAATCTCATCGTCTACTTCTCCAATAAAGGCATCCTTAACTCGGTTCCAAAAGCTCGTATGACTTGGGCTAGCGACAAAATGTATTTTATGATTATCTATTTGAAATTCAACCTTAGCAATATGCTTGAAAGTATAAGTTCTATTATCCACCGAAATCGTATGCTGATCATTTCGAGTTGGAAAGATTTCAATCTTATCTTTTTTGGGAACAATAATAGACGAGCCCAAAGTACGATATACACGATTATTAAGACTAGCCACCTCAGCAATTTGCAAGGCCTCGATTGTCGGATGGAGAACTGCTCCACCTAAGGACTTATTGTAAGCCGTACTGCCTGTCGGAGTAGAAACTGAAATCCCATCCCCTCGGAAGCGTTCAAAGGCCACATGGTTAATCATGACATCAGCGACCATAGTCCGATCTGATCGCTTTATTGTAGCTTCATTCAAAGCTAGTTTAGTTTTTACAGAACCATCCTCAAGAAAAATTCTAACATTTAAAATCGGATAGGAAACCTGAGCACCTGTGTCCAATTTTAGATTATCTATTAACTTGTCAATTTCGAAATCTCGATAATCAGTATAAAACCCTAAGTGTCCAGTATGAACACCGACAAAACGAACTTTATCTAATTGTTTTTCATATTTGTGAAAAACTGACAAGAGCATGCCATCTCCACCTACAGAAATAACTATATCAGGATTTTTATCGGTTAAAATGAAACGATTCTGCCTTAGTTTCTTAATCAATAATTGGCAGACTTCTTTACTTTGAGGTTTATAATTGCTAAAAACTGCAATCTTTTTATCTGTATTCTTCATCTGTATCGTCACTATTTCCTACGCCATCATTTAACTTCCGATAAGGCGGATCAAACAGAACTTGAGCCTCTTGAATATCATGGCGAATTTCACCCATTGTTTTATCCAATTCATAGGCAATTCGAGCTGTTATTTCCAATCTTTCCTTAATTTCTTGAGGAAATTCTCCCTTATATTTATAATTCAGAGAATGCTCAATTGTCGCCCAAAAATTCATGGCTAAGGTCCGAATTTGAATTTCAGCCAAGACAACTTTATTACCGTCAATTGTATCAACAGGATATTCAACTATCACATGATAGCTACGGTAGCCACTTGGCTTCTTATAAGTGATATAATCTCGCTCTAGAACAATCTTCATATCTTTCCGCTGACGCAAGACTTTCAGAACTTCAGTGATATCATCCTCAAATTGAACCATAATTCGAAGTCCTGCAATATCATTCATATCACGGGCTAAGTTTTCTAAACTTATTCCATGCATAACCATCTTCTCTTGAATACTTTCAATAGACTTGACCCTACCGGTTACAAATTCTATAGGTGAGTGTCGTTGTTGCTTGCGGTATTGCTTTCGAATCCCACGCAGTTTGACTTTTAACTCACCAACAGCTTGGACATAAGGGTCTAAAAATTGTTCCCACTCCATAAACGCGCTCACCTTGTCATTTTTAATTATTTTATATAAAATAAATACGTCTATTATTATAACATAAATCGTTTTCAAACGAAAGAAAAGGATCAACAATGAACCATTTAGAGATTGAATACAAATCCGGATTAAACAAAGAACAATTCGACAGTCTGCTACCACTTTTCAAAGATATTACCCCTGTAAAACAAACAAATTATTATATCGATAGTCCCGATTTTTTTATTAGAGACCACAAAATGGCCTTACGTATCCGTCGTTTTGAGGATTCAGCTGAGCTGACTTTGAAGGTATCACAAGGGGTAGGAACAATGGAATACAACCAAGCTTTATCAGCTGATGAAGTTCATTCAATAATTGAGAATATGACTCTACCAGAGGGACAGATTCTTGAAAACTTGAAAAAAACGAAGATTCAGCTGAATCAATTAAATATCCTAGGCCACTTAACCACCATTCGCAGAGAAATGAAACATGAGTTTGGACTTCTAGCACTGGATGAAAATTTTTATTTTGATGTTCACGATTATGAAATAGAACTTGAAGTTCAAGATGCTGAAGATGGAAAAGTTAATTTCTTTGACTTTCTACAAGAAAACAATCTCCCATACACACCTCTAAAAAGCAAGATCGCTAGATTTGCTAAAAACTTGCCAAATAGCTGAAAAAATCTTATATTTTTGATAAAATAGTAATCAGAAAATTAAAGGAGTTATCTTTAGGTATGTTTGGTTCAATCAATGACAAAAAGAACATGAAATTATTCTCGCTCAACTCAAATCATGCTATCGCTGAGAAGATTGCAAAAGCTGCTGGAGTACCGCTTGGGAAACTTTCATCACGTCAGTTCTCTGATGGAGAAATCCAAGTCAACATCGAAGAAAGCGTACGTGGCTTTGATGTTTTCATCATTCAATCTACAAGTTTTCCAGTAAACAACCATTTGATGGAACTGCTCATCATGGTAGATGCTTGTAATCGTGCCAGTGCTAACTCAGTTAATGTTGTAATTCCTTACTTTGGTTACGCTCGTCAAGACCGTACAGCGGCGCCTAGGGAGCCAATCACAGCAAAACTAGTAGCAAATATGTTAGTAAAAGCAGGTGTGAATCGAGTACTGACTCTTGATCTTCACGCTGTTCAAGTGCAGGGATTCTTCGACATTCCTGTTGACAATCTTTACACTGTTCCTCTTTTTGCAAAACACTATTGCGATAAAGGCTTAACAGGTGATGATGTTGTCGTTGTAAGTCCAAAGAACTCAGGTGTTAAGAGAGCTCGCAGTTTAGCAGAACATCTAGATGCTCCTATCGCTATTATTGACTATGCTCAAGACGATGCTCACCGCAATGAAGGGTATATTATTGGTGAGGTAGCTGGTAAGAAAGCGATCTTAATTGATGACATCTTGAATACTGGACGTACCTTTACTGAAGCTGCTAAAATTGTCGATCGAGAAGGAGCAACCGAAATCTATGCGGTTTCAAGCCACGGTCTCTTCGTTGACGGTGCCGCTGAAAAATTAGATGCTGTTCCGATCAAAGAAATTTTAGTAACCGATTCTGTAGACACCAAAGAAAAAACTCCAAGAAACATCCAGTATATCACAGCAAGTGAGTTGATTGCTGATGCTATTGTCCGCATCCAAGAGAGAAAACCAGTCAGTCCTCTCTTTGCATATAATAAAAAATAAGGATTGAAAATGATTTATTTTGACAATGCAGCCACGACCCCTCTGTCGTCTGTAGCTATCCAAAAGATGACTGACTTAATGGTACAGGTCTATGGAAATCCATCTAGCACTCATCAACATGGACGCGAGGCTAGTAAGATTCTCAGACAAGCCAGGGAGACTATTGCTAAGATATTGCAAACTAATGCAAAAAATATTCTGTTTACTTCTGGTGCTACTGAAAGCAATAATACCATACTAAAAGGCTATTCTCTCAAGCATCAAGATCTAGGAAAACACATTATTACGACAGCAATTGAGCATCATTCTGTTTTAGAACCCTTGCAGCATTTAGCTGAAAAATACGGATTTGAGATTTCTTTTATCCAACCAGTCGACGGAAAGATACGAGTAAAAGATATAAAGGATGCACTTCGTCCTGACACCATTCTCGTCTCTACCATGTTTGCTAATAATGAGACCGGATATCTACTACCTATTAAGGAAATTGGAGAAGTTTTAAAAGATCATCCAGCTAAATTTCATGTAGATGCGGTTCAAGCTATGGGAAAGATTCCAATCTATCCAGAAGAATTAGGAATTGATTTTTTAAGCGCTTCTGCCCATAAATTTCACGGACCTAAAGGAACTGGCTTCTTATATGCAAGAGATTTCCACTTTGATAATCTACTTCACGGTGGAAGTCAGGAAGATAAAAAAAGAGCTGGTACGGAAAACATCATTTCCATTGCTGGAATGGCTACAGCACTAGAAAATAATATTGAACATATAGCCGAAAACTTCAGTCATATTCAAGAGCTTCGATACGAACTTTTGCAAGGACTTGGTACTATCGACTATTATCTCAATGAACAGGAGCCTCATTTACCTCATGTGGTTAACATGGGATTTCCAGGTCAGGCAAACGATATCCTGCTGATGAAGTTAGATATGGCAGGAATTTCTGTCTCCACAGGATCAGCATGTACTGCTGGAGCGATTGAGCCAAGCCACGTTTTGTCAGCTTTTTATGGTGAGACTTCCCCCCGATTAAAAGAATCCTTTAGAATCAGTTTTTCTGATCAAAATACAATTCAAGAAATACACATTTTAACAAAAAAAATAAAAGAAATTTTAGGAGAAACACATGGCCTTTGAAAAGTCAGTAGCATTAAAAGATTGTTTATACAGTTATGAAGTAAATCCAAATGTTAAAAAATTTACATTAAAAGATAATACCTTTGCCGAAACAAAAGTGGGAAACTTTGAACTAACTCGCCTCTTAGAGGAAATTCCAAATAGTGGTCAAGGATTTTTATTAAAAATTATTTTCAATAAAGACTTGTCTGGTTTTAAAATTAATATCACAGATAAATCAGGTCTTCGTCTAGTTAATATTTTTAAATCAGAAGATCAAAAGATTCTCCAGCAGAAATTCTACTTTTTGATGGATAGCTTAGTTGAAAGAGAGATTTTTACAAAGACGGAACAATAATCCAACATTTATTCAAGAATTACAGAGAATATCCATGATTGAACTTAAATACTTAGATTCTTATAAGGTCGAACGAATCGTTCGTTATCTTGATTTTGATGAATTCATGTTAGCTTTTTCAGGCTGTGTCACTATCCCAGATGACTTAACGGTCCTCTCATTGACATATAAGGGGATAGAAGTTCCCTATGTAGGAAAAATAGGCAATCTTTATCGAACCATGTTACAGTTTGATTTATCGGCTTACGAAAGTAAAAAAGAAAACTAAAATCCTTAGTTTTCTTTTTTATTTTTAGTTCCTTGGATTCTTTTAAAATAGTTGATTTTTTCACAAACTTTCTATAAAATAGAAATGAAAGGACGTGATTTTGTGAAAACCGAAAAAAATTCAACTATTCCTCGTGCGACTGCAAAGCGTTTATCCCTCTACTACCGTATTTTTAAACGCTTTAATGCAGAAAAAATAGAAAAAGCCAGTTCCAAACAAATTGCTGAAGCAATTGGTATTGACTCTGCTACTGTTCGAAGAGATTTTTCTTATTTTGGTGAACTTGGACGCAGAGGTTTTGGCTACGATGTTAAGAAATTAATGAATTTTTTTGCCGATTTACTTAATGATAACTCAATCACCAATGTCATGCTTGTAGGAGTTGGTAATATGGGGCACGCTCTTCTCCACTACCGATTCCACGAAAGAAATAAGATGAAAATTGTCATGGCTTTTGATGTTGATAGTCACAAAGAAGTTGGAACAAAAACCCCTGATGGTATTCCAATTTATGGCATTTCTCAAATCAAAGAAAAAATCAAGGATGCAGACATCAAGACAGCAATTTTAACTGTTCCAAGTGTAAAAGCCCAGGAAGTAGCCAATATTCTTGTCGATGCTGGAATAAAAGGGATTATGAGTTTTTCACCTGTGCATCTTCATCTACCAAAAGAAATTGTGGTTCAGTACGTCGACTTGACAAGCGAACTTCAAACTCTCCTCTACTTTATGAAAAAAGAACATGATTAAGTACTATAGCTAATCGTCCTTAAATGAGGTCTGTTTCCTCTCGATAACTATAATAGCTATCCCCTCCCACAATTAAATGATCCAATAAAACGAAGCCCATCATTTCGCAGGCTTCTTTTATTTTCTCTGTCACCTGATCGTCGTCCCTACTTGGCCTAGTTGCGCCTGAAGGATGATTATGGACCAAGATAATTGATGTCGCCATATGCTTAATCGCATAATGAAGAATCTCTCTAGGTTCGGCTAAACTCCGAGTCAGACTTCCAATGAAAATAGTTTGTTGATGAATAATCTGATTTTGTGTGTTCAAATAAAGTGCAACCAAATGCTCTTGTTTTTTATGACTTAATTCCTGTTGCATTTTCTTAGCAAGTTTTTGACTACTCAGTATACGTTCTCCTTCAAAATTCTCCGCTTTTGAAATACGACTGCCCAACTCAATCATGGCCTGTAGTTCAATAGCCTTTACTTGTCCAATACCAGATATCCCCTGTAGTTCAGACAGAGTCATATGACGGAGTTCAGTCAAACTTGATACGGATGATAAAATTTTACTAGCTATTTGGAATACATTTTCTTTTTTATTTCCTGTACGAATGAGAATGGAAAGCAATTCCTGATTGCTTAACTGCTCTGCTCCTAGTCTTACTAATCGTTCCCGTGGTAATAATGATTCCTCTTGAAATGATATACTGTACATAAAAACCTCCTTACAATCTATTTATTCGCAAAAGAAAAAAGGAAAGCATTAAACTTATGCTTCCTTCTTTTTTATTATAAGATTTATAGTTGCATTTGATTGTATGATTTATTGAAGTAGTTCAAAATCTTCTTCGGTGTTTCTTTGTATGGAGTTTCACTTTCTAAAACACCCTTAACAATTGTACGAGAAGTTGCCGCAGCATCTTCACAGGTTACCAAAGTAACCTCTGCTGTACCATCAGCTGCATCATCAACCACATCTACCCTTTCAGGTTCCACGTTTTCAACACTAGTTATTGAATAAGTATAAACTTTATCTTTATCTGTCAGATAAATCTTCATACCAGCTTTTGCTCGATCAAGAGGGGAGAAGAGCATTTCATTGGCTCCCGTAATCCCGAAAACATGGTGGCTAGCTAAAGCATAGTTTCCTTTTCCCATTTGCTGAGTTTCTTTCATAGTACCAGCGCCATAATAAAGACCTGCATTCTCAAGTCCATTAAAAATTGGTAAATTAAGGGACAGTTCAGGAATCGCAATCCCACCGATAACAGGAAGTTGTTGTGCCTTCCATTGAGCATTTAAAACTGCTTCAGTCGATAGAGGTTCAACTTTTTCAAAATTGAAACTACCTTTACTTGCTTTATTCTTCTCAATTTCTTTCTTAGATACTTTAGAAACCTGGTACTTGTTTGTATGCCAAACCATAATCATATTTCTAATTGAAGAATTAAAAATTAGGGCAAGTGCAACTAACAGTAAGATAACCGAAAGAATATTTAATATAATATTACGTCTACTACGTTTCTTCTTGGCTCTTCGTGATCCTCTGCCCATAATTTACTCCTTCTCGTCTTGCAACTCTTCTTTATCATCTGCTTCTACAGTTGTAAAGGTAACAATCTGAGCATTCTGATCAAGACGCATAACCTTAACACCCATTGTAGAGCGACCAGTTTGTGAAATATTTGCAACACTTGTCCGAATAATCACACCAGTATTGGTTATGATCATCAGATCTTCTTGACCATTGACTGTCATTAAACCAGCTAAAGGACCATTTTTCTCTGTAATATTAGCTGTTTTAATCCCTTTACCACCACGGCCTTTTGTCGGATATTCACTAGCAAGAGTTCGCTTACCATAACCCTTCTCAGTAATAACAAGAACTTCATCGTTGTCAGACACAACACCTGCTCCAACAACCTGGTCACCGTCTCTTAGGTTAACACCACGTACACCAGTTGCAATACGACTCATGTTACGAACAGCTGTCTCATTGAAGCGAACAGAATAACCAAATTTTGTTCCGATAATAACATCAGCAGCTCCATCAGTTAGGAAAACATTAATCAGCTCGTCTTCATCCTTCAAATTCAAAGCCTTGAGTCCATTCTGACGAATATTAGCAAAATCGGCTACGCTAGTACGCTTGACTACCCCTAGACGAGTCGTAAAGAAGAGATAAGAGTCTTGGCTATGATCCTGTTCCACATTGATAATAGTTTGAATTGTTTCTCCTTCATCCAATTTCAGGAGATTCACAATTGGTAAACCTTTTGCAGTCCGGCCATATTCAGGTATCTCATATCCTTTCAGACGATAAACGCGCCCCTTATTAGTGAAGAAGAGTAGACGATCATGAGTACTAGTTGAAACAAGTTCCTTGACGAAGTCATCATCCTTGACGCCTGTCCCTTGAACACCGCGGCCACCACGTTTCTGAGCTGTAAACTCATCTTGGTTTAAACGTTTGATGTATCCTTTATTTGACAAGGTAATCAAAACATCCGCTTCTTCGATCAGATCTTCATCTTCTAGAGAGAGAACCTCTCCTACCATAAGCTCTGTACGACGTTCATCAGCAAATTTCCGCTTCACTTCATCCAATTCTTCTCTAATAATTGTAAGAACTCTTTCAGGTTTAGCTAAGATATCTGCCAAATCAGCTATTAGAGCAATCAATTCATCATATTCTGACTGAATTTTATCGCGTTCCAAACCAGTCAAACGACGCAAGCGCATATCGAGAATAGCCTGACTTTGACGTTCAGACAATTCAAACTTAGCCATTAATTCAGCCTGTGCTTCAGCATCCGTCTCGCTGTTGCGAATAATGCGAATAACTTCATCGATGTGGTCAAGAGCAATCAGCAAACCTGCTAAAATATGAGCGCGAGCCTCGGCCTTATCTTTATCAAAGGCTGTTCGACGAGTCACAACTTCTTTTTGGTGCTCGATATAAGCTAAAAGAATCTCACGAAGAGAGAGTATTTTAGGAACACCATTTTGGATAGCTAACATATTGAAGCTGAAATTGGTCTGCATTTGTGTCAATTTAAAGAGATTATTTAGAATGACATGAGCAGACGCATCCCGACGAACCTCAATGACAAAACGGACACCCTCACGATTAGACTCGTCACGGACAGCTGTTATACCATCAATACGTTTTTCTTGTACTAAGCGAACAATGTGCTCATGAACCTTAGTCTTATTAACCATATAAGGAAACTCGGTTACAACAATCCGCTCGCGACCATTTTTCATTTCTTCAATTTCAGTACGAGAACGTAAAACAATCGAGCCTTTCCCCGTTTCATAGGCACGGTGAATACCTGATTTGCCCATAACTAGGGCTCCTGTTGGAAAATCAGGCCCAGGCAAAACTTCCATAATATCACGGGTTGTTGCTTCAGGATTATCCATGACCAGCTTAACCGCATCAATAGACTCTGCTAAATTATGCGGCGGAATATTAGTCGCCATACCAACAGCAATACCAGTTGCACCATTAACCAAAAGATTTGGAAAACGGGCAGGAAGGACTATTGGTTCTCGCTCATTAGCATCATAGTTATCGATAAAGTCAACAGTATTCTTGTTGATATCACGAAGCATCTCAAGAGCAATTTTGCTCATACGTGCTTCTGTATAACGCTGAGCAGCAGCTCCATCTCCGTCCATGGAACCAAAATTTCCATGGCCATCAACAAGCATGTAGCGATAGCTCCACCATTGTGCCATCCGAACCATAGCTTCATAAATCGATGAGTCACCATGCGGATGGTATTTACCCATAACATCACCTGTAATACGGGCTGATTTTTTATGTGGTTTATCAGGAGTAACTCCCAGCTCATTCATTCCATAAAGAATCCGACGATGAACCGGTTTTAATCCATCACGAACATCTGGAAGTGCACGAGAAACGATAACACTCATAGCATAGTCAATGAAACTTGTCTTCATTTCACTCGTTAGATTGACATTTACTAAATTCTTATCTTGCATTAAAAAAATGCCTCTTTTCACTTTATATAACTGTACTATTATATCATATTTTAAACATTTTTTCAGTAAATAGCCTTGATCCTAAAAACGTTTACATCTTTTAAAGATGACCATCTGCCGTGACAAAGCATGTTAAAAGTGATAGAATAGACTTGTTTGGGACAAACCCGTAAAAAAATAAAAGGAGATTTTAGAGATGACTCTTGAAAAACAACATAAAAAAGTAATCCTTATCGGTGATGGTGCCGTAGGTTCTTCATACGCATTTGCTCTTGTTAACCAAGGAATTGCACAAGAACTCGGTATTATTGAAATTCCACAATTATTTGAAAAAGCAGTTGGTGACGCAGAGGACCTTAGTCATGCGCTTGCATTTACTTCACCTAAGAAAATTTATGCAGCAAAATACGAAGACTGCGCGGATGCTGACCTTGTTGTTATCACAGCTGGTGCTCCCCAAAAACCAGGCGAAACTCGTCTTGATCTTGTTGGTAAAAACCTTGCTATCAACAAATCTATCGTTGAGCAAGTTGTTGCTTCTGGTTTCGATGGTATCTTCCTCGTAGCTGCTAACCCAGTTGATGTCTTAACTTACTCTACTTGGAAGTTCTCTGGCTTCCCTAAAGAACGTGTCATTGGTTCTGGTACATCACTTGACTCAGCTCGTTTCCGTCAAGCTTTGGCAGCTAAAATCGGTGTTGATGCTCGTTCAGTCCATGCCTACATCATGGGTGAACATGGTGACTCAGAGTTCGCTGTTTGGTCACACGCTAACGTAGCTGGTGTAAAACTAGAACAATGGTTACAAGCTAACCGTGACTTGAACGAAGCGGATCTTGTAGACCTCTTCATTTCAGTCCGTGACGCCGCTTACTCAATCATCAATAAAAAAGGTGCTACATACTACGGTATCGCAGTTGCCCTTGCTCGTATTACTAAAGCTATCCTTGATGATGAAAATGCCGTTCTACCACTTTCTGTCTTCCAAGAAGGCCAATATGGAGTTGAAAACGTCTTTATCGGTCAACCGGCAATCGTTGGTGCTCACGGTATCGTACGTCCAGTAAATATCCCATTGAACGATGCTGAAACTCAAAAAATGCAAGCTTCTGCTAAAGAGTTACAAGCAATCATTGATGAAGCATGGAAAAATCCAGAATTCCAAGCAGCTTCTAAAAACTAAGAAAAAAACATCTCCTTGTTAAAAGGGGATGTTTTTTTTTGCTTTATACAGATTTGTCAGCAAAAATATCTATCAAATAAGGTACGATGAGCTCGCTCTCTAGGTCTTTCAAAGAAGAAATCCAGACAAAGTCTGTGTGCTCTTCTGGATCTAATATAATATCACGCTCTTCCAAAAATTCTACCCGCATAAACTAAGCGTGTGAAAACAGTATCTTTGCTAGCATCAAACTGACTATCTTCATGGATAATCTTATCAATCCGAAGGTTTTGATTAACCTCCTCCATAGTCTCACGTAGAGCGGCCTCTCTAGGCAGTTCATTCTCTTCTACACTTCCGACTGGAATATCCCAATAAGATGGATAGACATTAGGGAGGCCTCGCTTTATTTTCGAGCGTTTGATAAGCAAATACTTCCCGTCTTTCTCGATCAAGCTATGGGCAATTAATTTTACTGTCATTGCATGTTCCTCCAAGAAAGAAAAAAGACTCCGAAGAGTCCAATTTTAAGTCATCCACCCTGAGAGAATCGAACTCCCATCTCAAGAACCGGAATCTTACGTGATATCCATTACACTAAGGGTGGCAACTCATTTATTATAACTAATTTTCACTAAAAATACAAGTCAAAAAAGAAAAAGAAGTTGAGAAAACTCAACTTCTAAATTATCTTATAATTCGATATCACCAAACAAGTCAGCCATTGAGAATCCAGTTTGAGTTTCTGGAAGTTCAAAGTCACGTTTTTCTTGACGTTTAGGACGACGTGGACGTGATTGGCGTTTTTCTTCTTTTTCTTGTCCTTCTTCTTGCGCAGGGCGTTCTTCAAGAGCTTTAATAGAAAGTGATACACGCTCATTAGCTGGGTTAACTTCAAGAACTTTAACAGTTACTTCTTGGCCAACTGACAAGACATCTTTTGGATTTTCAACACGTTTGTGAGAAATTTGTGAGATGTGAACCAAACCATCAATACCTGGCAATACTTCAACAAAAGCACCAAAGTCTGTCAAGCGTTTAACAGTACCTTCAATTACATCACCAGCAGCAAGTTTTTGTTCAACACCATCCCATGGTCCAGGTGTTGTAGCTTTAAGTGAAAGTGATACACGACCTTCTTCTTCGTTTAAGTCAAGGACTTTCACTTCAATTTCTTCACCAACTGTTACAACAGATTTAGGTGATACGTTACGCTCATGTGATAACTCAGTTAAGTGAACCAAACCATCAACACCACCAAGATCAATGAAAGCACCAAAGCTAGTGATACGAGCAACTTTACCAGTTACAACATCACCAACATTTAATTTACCAAATACTTCGGCACGAGCTGCAGCAGCTTCAGCTTCAACAACTTCACGACGTGAAAGGATGAAGCGGTTTTCTTTTGGATCAACTTCTTTAATCTTAGCATCAAATTCTTGACCTACAAAGCGTTCAGTATTACGTACAAAACGAGTGTCAAGCATTGAAGCTGGAATAAAACCACGAAGTCCTTCAAACTCAACAGAAAGTCCACCCTTAACTGCACGAGTTCCTTTAACAGTAACAACTTCTTCTTCACGACCAACTAATTTGTCCCATGCTTTGCGAGCTTCTAAACGTTTTTTAGATACTAGGTAAGTAACTGTATCTGTATCTTTACCCACTACTTGACGAAGAACGAGCAATTCAAGTGTTTCGCCTGTTTTTACAAGGTCGTTAATGTCAGCATCACGATCATTAGTCAACTCACGAAGAGTTAACACTCCTTCAACACCAGTGCCAGAAATTGCAACATTAGCTTGGTTTGCATCAACTGTCAATACTTCAGCAGTAACAACATCACCTGGCTCGACTTGGCTAACACTGTTTAGCAAATCTTCAAATTCATTCATCTAAAAAATCCTCCAACAATCAAGTTTTCACTTGACATCCATTTTATTTTCCTAAGCGCCCGCAACGACATGTTGATTTATCTTTACCGTTTTTATACCATTTATAAAGAAATAAAATACCCTAAGATATTTTATCCCCCTCGTCTGATATATCACCTAAGAACTGGGGTAGCTGGATTCGAACCAACGCATGAGGGAGTCAAAGTCCCTTGCCTTACCGCTTGGCTATACCCCAAAAAAGAGCGCTGACAATAGTCACTTTATCATCGTCAAAATGAACGCTAATGGAGAGAGAGGGATTCGAACCCCCGAACCCGAAGGAGCGGATTTACAGTCCGCCGCGTTTAGCCTCTTCGCTATCTCTCCGTATACAATCAACGTCAACTATTATAACACGAAAAAAATGGAAAATCAACACCTTATTTGCCTAAATTATAGGTTTCTATTAAATTTTCTACAGCCTTTTCAAGTTTTTTATAGAAAGCATCTGCATTGCCGTTTTTAATTATAGCATACTGACCATCTAATTCTGCAATCTCACCAATTACTTTTTTACCAATAACGAGCGAATAGCCATCAAATAAATCTGCTCCTACTTTGACCTTACTATCATTAATTTGAATTTCAATCTTTTTATCTTTTTTGCTCATTTCTTACCTCTTTCAAAATACTATTTTACACAAAAAGCAAAAACCTGGCAAGTGATTTCTTGTAATTAAGAAGAAAAGAGCCTTTTGGGCTCTTCCTATCAATCAACTTTGTAGATCCAACCTTCTGGCGCTTCAACATCACCAAATTGGATACCAGTTAATTCATCATACAACTTGCGGGTAACTGGACCGACTTCTGTCTCGCTATAGAATACATGGAAATCATCACCATGTTGGATACCTCCGATTGGTGAGATAACTGCCGCTGTACCACAAGCTCCGGCTTCAACAAAGCGATCCAAATCATTAATCGGAACATCGCCTTCAATCGGAGTCAAGCCCAAGCGGTGCTCTGCCAAGTAAAGCAAGGAATATTTGGTAATGGACGGTAGAATGGATGGACTCAGCGGTGTTACAAATTCATTATTTGCTGTAATTCCAAAGAAGTTCGCTGATCCTACTTCTTCAATCTTAGTATGAGTTGATGGATCTAAGTAGATGACATCTGAAAAGTTATGAGACTTAGCCATCTTACCTGGTAGGAGACTGGCTGCATAGTTACCACCTACCTTAGCAGCACCTGTACCATGTGGAGCCGCTCGGTCATATTCATCTTGGATCAAGAAGTTGGTTGGAACCAAACCACCCTTGAAGTAGTTTCCAACTGGCATAGCAAAAATCGTAAAAATATACTCTTCCGCTGGTTTTACCCCGATGATATCTCCGATACCAAGCAAAAGTGGACGAAGGTAGAGAGTCCCTCCTGTTCCATATGGCGGTACATATTCCTCATTCGCACGGACGACAGCCTTACAAGCTTCCACAAACATTTCAGTTGAAACTTGTGGCATCAAGAGACGATCGCAAGTGCGTTGCAGGCGCTTAGCATTCTCATCCGGACGGAAGAGCTGGACACTGCCATCCTTGGTTCGATAAGCCTTAAGTCCTTCAAAAGCCTGCTGACCATAGTGAAGGCTTGGTGAAGACTCAGAAATATGCAGGGTCGCATCTTCTGTCAGTTTGCCTTCCTCCCACTGACCATTGCGGTAATAAGCTAAAAAGCGATAAGGCAATTTCATATATGAGAATCCTAGATTTTCCCAGTCGAGATTTACAGTCATAATCTTACTCCTCTACTTCCAAACTTCATTTTTTAGATACTCCTTATTTTACACCTTTTTAAGAAATTTTCAAGCATTATTTTCAATTTTCAGAAAATTTTGTTATTAAATTTTTGGTTTGAAAACAAATTTTAAAATTCAAAAAAACCAGCTCGTTTGAACTGGTTTGATAATTACTTAATATAAGCTAAGAAGACTTCTTCGTCTGAAATGCTATCAGATATGAAGCTGCCGTTACTAGTCCGCTCAGATAGGCTAAGATCAGCTAGATTGATCTCATAGGCAGTTCCTTTATTAGAAAGCACCTGCAAAATCTGCTCCTCGCCGGCTTCTGCTTCTGTTGTGAAGAGGTCAAAGTCCACTGCTTCGCCAAAGACTGGTCCAGCCACAAAGACACGGTGCGGCTTGGTCTTAAGCTCTCTCAGAACTTGGAGACCGCGATTTGCTCGACTAGTAACAGGAATATCAGCGACTGCCATTCGCTTGAGCGAACCACGCTGAGTCAGGATATAAAGCGAGTCTGTGTTGGCGATAAAAGCTGCCGCTAGAACATCGTCCTTCTTAAGATTGATGGCTTTAACTCCAGCTGCCTTAGCACCAATAACAGGTACTTCCTCAATATTGAAACGAAGGGCATAGCCATTTTTGGTCACGAGCATAACATCATCCAGCTTAATCGGCGCCAGAGCAATAACCTGGTCATCTTCATTTTTCAGCTTGGCAAACTTGAGCGACTTAGACTTGTAGGTCCGCCAAGGACTGAACTCCTTGCGCTCCACTCGCTTGATTTGACCTAACTTAGTCGCTGCAAAGTAAGTGCCTTCCTCAAAGCTGTCCAGTAATTCTGTATAGATAACTTCTTCCTTGGTATCAAAGTTACTGATGGTCTGGCTGAGGTGTTCTCCAATTTCTTTCCAGCGGATATCTGACAGCTCATGAACAGGCCGGTAAATAACATTTCCAAGACTTGTGAAAATTAGCAAATGCTGGGTCGTCTTGGCTGGACTGACGAAAATCAGTCGGTCATCGTCACGCTTGCCCATCTCTTCTAGGGTAGAAGCTGAGAAGGAACGTGGACTGGTCCGTTTGATATAACCAGAACGTGTCACGCTGACATAGGTTTCTTCCTCAACAATGAGACTAGCTGTATCAATCTCGATAGCGTTTGCTGTATCCTGTAGCTCACTGAGACGCGGATTGCCGAACTTCTTCTTGACATCGCGGAGCTCTCGCTTCATGAGATTATACATGGTACGCTCATCACCGATAATAGCAGCCAACATTGCAATCTTCTCGCGTAGCTCTGCTTCTTCCTCTTCCAGAACTACTACGTCTGTATTGGTCAAACGGTAGAGTTGGAGAGTGACAATAGCCTCGGCCTGCTCCTCAGTGAAATCATAGCTGACTTTCAGATTTTCCTTGGCGTCTGCTTTGTTTTCAGAAGCACGAATCAGGGCAATCACCTCGTCCAAGATGGAAATAACCCGAATCAATCCTTCCACAATATGGAGCCGTTTCTCAGCCTTGGCCTTGTCAAAGCGGCTTCGAGCTAGAATAATCTCCTTGCGGTGGGCAATATAACTGGTCAAGATTGGTACAATCCCCACCAAGCGAGGCGTGAAATTGTCAATAGCCACCATGTTGAAGTTGTAATTAACTTGCAAATCAGTGTATTTGAAAAGATAATTGAGAATCAGCTCGGTATTGGCGTCTTTCTTGAGCTCGATGGCAATGCGAAGGCCGTCTCGGTCGGACTCGTCCCGCACCTCAGCAATACCGGCCACCTTGTTATTGACCCGCACATCGTCAATCTTCTTGACCAAGACCGCTTTATTAATCTCGTAAGGAATCTCGGTGATGACGATTTGCTCTTTACCACCCTTCAGCTTTTCAATCTCAGTTCTGGAACGCACCACGACGCGACCTTTACCAGTCTCGTACGCTTTCTTAATCTCATCACGACCTTGAACAATAGCTCCTGTCGGGAAGTCTGGACCAGGCAGAAACTCCATGAGTTTGTCAACCTTGGCAGACGGATGGTCAATCATATAGATGACCGCGTCAATGACTTCGGCTAGATTATGGGGTGGAATATCAGTCGCATAACCAGCGGAAATCCCAGTTGCTCCATTGACCAAAAGGTTAGGAAAGGCTGCCGGCAGAACAGTCGGCTCCTTCTCGGTATCGTCGAAGTTCCAAGCAAAAGGAACAGTATCTTTCTCGATATCCTGCAAAAGATAGCCAGCCATCTCAGACAGCCGCGCCTCAGTATAACGCATAGCTGCCGGTGGATCACCGTCCATGGAGCCGTTGTTACCGTGCATCTCAACGAGAATCTCACGGTTTTTCCAGTCCTGAGACATGCGGACCATGGCATCGTAGATGGAGCTGTCACCGTGGGGATGGAAATTCCCCATGATGTTCCCAACTGACTTGGCTGACTTGCGGTAGCCCTTGTCAAAGGTGTTGCCGTCCTTGTTCATGGAATAAAGAATACGGCGCTGCACAGGCTTCAAGCCATCTCGAATATCCGGCAAGGCCCGCTCTTGAATAATGTATTTGGAGTAGCGACCAAAGCGCTCTCCCATAATGTCCTCAAGGGACATGTTTTGAATGTTAGACATAATAATTCTCTTTTTAGTGTTTTATTGTAAAGTAAATCTATATTTTATAAATTTAACTATTTCTTTGTAGGTAGTGAGAAAAGAAGAGCAATCCTACTAATCCTAGAATGAATAAAAGATTAATTTTAATAACAAATAAGCTAAGTAGGGTATTAATTAGGCCGTGAAAAATGGCGCAATAAAGGATCGATTTAGTCTTTTTGAAAACAGCTGCTAGAAGAATACTGAGATAAATTGCAAATAGACTGAATAATATAAAAGGCATCCTACTTTGGGAACTTCCAATCACAAACCATAAAGGTACATGCCATATTGCCCAAATACAACCTGTTATCAAACCGGAAATCCAAAAGGAGAATCTAGTTTCCAAAGTTGGTTGCAAGATGCCTCGCCATCCCAATTCTTCTTCGCCACCATAAACACAGACTGCACTCAAAAAAACAACAAACAAATTTCCTAGTGGAAAAGCCGGATTAAGCTCCTTAGATGAGAAAGCAATGACACCTGTCTGCACGAAAATTAGTAAAAGAAATAACAAAATATATTTCTTTGAGTCCCCTAAGATAAAAGAGACTATGCTTTTAATGGATTTTTGAGGCAAACAAGAAATGGCTGCAATCGTTGGACCGAAACCTCCTAGTAAATGGAGAAAAACTCCTAGTGGACTTGGTAGACTTAAGAGGCTCATTTGCGTCAGAAAAGCGAGCAATCCCCAACCAAATCCCCAAGAAATGAGAAAACTAATCAGTAAAAATTTTGTTATCTTATTATTTTGTAAATGTTTCATTTGTTTCGAGTCTCTCCTTAGCATACTCAATCATCTTCTCGGCGGTTTCTTTGTCATAGTGGAAGCCGGTTTTGAGAGAGAAAGCTTGGGCTTCTTTGTGGAAAAAGTCCATGGTAGCAAAGAGAGACTTGGTAATTTTTTTCTGGTCAGAAAAGTCAAGCAAGGCTGTAAATTCCTTCTCTTTCTCAGCAGGCAAATACTGAAAGAGGTACTTGTAGTTCTTGCCAACATCGACAGTTCCTTTATCCGCTGCTACTTGCCAAGCTAAAAGCTTGAGCAATTCTTGCTGGCAGATTCCATACAGATGATCCGTCGCATAGACAAGGTGGTTCCGATGAATGCCCTTGACTACATAAGCTGACACCCACCAGAACTCATTGCAGGATTTGTCAAAGTCAGTCGCACTGGCTGGTGCCGTCCAATAGCGCTTGGGTGTCGGTGCGTAAGGAGCAAACAGTCCCTGCGGGTCATCCAGCACCGTGAAATCCGCTTCGCTATCCACCCACTCTTTGATATGCTCCTTGGGGCAAAGAGTCAAATCTATCCGATTGCCATCTTCAAAGAGCATGAGATAGAGGCGACGATGGTCTAGTAGAACATGCTGCTCAATCACGCGCTCGCCAAACCTTTCCAACCAAGCAAGGTCGGCCACCAGAGCATGCAAATCCTCCACAATGTAGACCACATCATAGTCTTGGAACTCATCCTTGGTAGCATTTGGGTTTGACCGCGAACCAGACATAGCGACAGCGTAGACCTGTAGCGCTTTTGCAGTTTGCAAAATCACATCAAACATCTCGGTTTCAGTTTTCATGGGAATACCTATCTTTACATTGGAGCTTCTTTATATAGCAATCAAAGTTGGCAAAGCAGATTCCTGCATGTCTCGAAAGATTTGACCGACCATTTCTAAAATAGTCGTTTAGCCAATACTCTAATCAGCTACAAATAGTACTACTTATCCTTTTTAAATTTAAAACTTTCTCCATTAGTTGCAGAAATGCCATCAGATGTAAAAGGTTGATATTCAATAGTATTTTCATCAACTTTTTTTATCTGATGACGATTACCATTAGCATCAACAATGCTGAATTGATCCCCTTTTTTATCTTTTACTTCGCCTTTTTCAGCAATTTTTTCCTTACCATTTAAAATGGTCCATTTACCCTGCTTTTCTTCAAAAACATACGTTTTTTTGTTTTTTTCACCCTTCCAAGTACCATTAAGCCAAGCTTCCTGTGAAGAGCAAGCAGCTAGGATAAATACTGAAAATACAAGCAATGCAAGTGTATAGATTTTTTTCATAATAAAACTCCTAAATATAGTAATTATTTATAATGATTAGTTAAATAAATTTTAAAAAGCTGTTGCTTCCTCTAGCGTAAACTTAACATTATCCTCAATCCACTTGCGGCGTGGTTCGACCTTGTCTCCCATGAGGACATTGACACGGCGTTCGGCGCGAGCAAGGTCTTCGATGGTGACACGGATGAGAGTGCGAGTTTCAGGGTTCATAGTGGTCTCCCAGAGTTGATCGGCATTCATTTCACCTAACCCCTTGTAGCGTTGAAGCATAGCTCCTTTGCCAAACTTGCGACGCAGGTCTTCCAGCTCGCCATCAGTCCAGGCATACTCAACAACCTCACTCTTTCCCTTGCCCTTGGACATTTTGTAAAGAGGAGGAAGGGCGATATAGACACGGCCAGCTTCAACCAGCGGACGCATATAGCGATAGAAAAAGGTTAGCAACAAGGTTTGAATATGGGCACCGTCAGTATCCGCATCGGTCATGATGATGATCTTGTCATAGTTGGCATCCTCAAGGGTAAAGTCTGAACCAACACCAGCTCCGATTGTGTAGATCATGGTATTGATTTCTTCGTTCTTAAGAATGTCAGCCATTTTAGCCTTAGCAGTATTGATAACCTTACCGCGCAGTGGCAGGATGGCTTGGAACTTACGGTCACGTCCTTGCTTGGCAGAGCCACCGGCAGAGTCACCCTCTACCAGATAGAGTTCATTCTTAGCTGGATTCTTAGATTGGGCCGGAGTTAGCTTACCAGAGAGTAAGCCCTTGTCTTTCTTATTTTTCTTGCCATTACGGCTTTCGTCACGCGCCTTGCGGGCCGCTTCTCTCGCATCTCTAGCCTTGATAGCCTTGCGGATGAGGTTTGATGCCAACTCACCGTTTTCCAAGAGGAAGAAAGTCAGCTTGTCAGAGACAATGGAGTCCACAGCAGGACGAGCCAAGGGACTACCTAACTTGTCCTTGGTCTGGCCTTCAAACTGTAAATGCTCCTCAGGAACTAAGATTGATAAGACGGCAGATAGACCCTCGCGGTAGTCTGAACCTTCCAGATTCTTATCCTTTTCCTTGAGCAGACCCGTCTTTCTGGCATAGTCGTTCATAGCCTTGGTAATAGCGGTCTTGAGCCCCGTCTCATGAGTACCACCGTCCTTGGTGCGGACATTATTAACAAAGGATAAGATATTATCTGAATAACCGTCATTATACTGGAGAGCCACTTGAACTTGGAAACCACTTTCCTCTCCTTCAAAATAGAGAACTGGAGTCAATGTTTCCTTATCTTCATTGAGGTAGCTGACAAAGTCTTCAACACCATTCTCATAATGGAACTCTACTTTTTCGCCAGTCCGCTCATCGGTCAAAGACAAGCGAACATTCTTAAGAAGGAAAGCAGATTCCTTAAGCCGCTCGGCAATAGTGTTGTACTTGAAGTCTGTCGTTGAAAAAATCGTATCGTCCGGCATAAAGGTCACTTTGGTTCCAGACTTGGACTTAGGTGCAGTACCGATTTTCTTGAGTGTGGTAACTGGTTTTCCGCCATTTTCAAAGCGCTGCTTGTAGACTGTACCGTCACGAGTAATTTCTACTTCTAACCAGCTAGATAGGGCATTAACGACCGAAGAACCAACCCCGTGGAGTCCTCCCGAAGTTTTATAACCACCTTGACCAAACTTACCACCAGCATGTAATACTGTAAAAATGACCTCAACAGTAGGAATTCCCATAGCGTGCATACCAACTGGCATCCCGCGTCCATGGTCAGATACTGTTAAGCTCCCATCTTTATTGATAGTCACATCGATGCGATCACCAAATCCAGATAAGGCTTCATCGACTGCATTGTCCACGATTTCCCAGACTAGATGATGGAGACCTACTCCGTCGGTCGATCCAATATACATCCCCGGACGTTTACGGACCGCATCCAACCCTTCTAGCACCTGAATGGCATCATCATTGTAGTTATTAATATTGATTTCCTTTTTTGACACAAGGAACCTCCTGCATTATTCATCCTTACTATCTTACAAGTTTTTATAAAATTTTGCAAAAGTTTTTGTCACAAAAGCCTTGAAATAAACATTTTTATCGGATTAGACAAATAATTTACTAGATTGTTAAATACAAAGCAAAATTCGTGATATAATAAATTTATGATAAATACAATTTTGGGCCTAATTTTGGCATATTTACTGGGTTCAATTCCAACTGGTTTATGGATTGGACAGATTTTCTTTAAAAAGAATTTACGAGAATACGGTAGTGGAAATACCGGCACAACTAATACTTTCCGTATTTTAGGAAAGACAGCTGGAACTGTTACTTTTGCAATCGACTTTCTAAAAGGAACTCTTGCAACCCTACTTCCACTTTTTCTCCATATCAATGGTATATCACCCATGATTTTTGGTCTAATAGCTGTTCTTGGCCACACCTTCCCAATTTTTGCTGAATTTAAGGGAGGCAAGGCTGTTGCTACAAGTGCAGGTGTTGTTCTTGGATTTTCTCCCCTCTTCTTTTCCTATCTGATTATTATTTTTATTGTAACGCTTTACTTGGGAAGTATGATTTCTTTGGCTAGCATTGTTGTAGCTGGCTTTGCGATTATTTCCGTTCTTATATTTCCTTTATTAGGAATTATCCTTCCTAATTACGATCTTCTTTTTACTCTAATCATTATTCTTCTAGCATCAATTATTCTGATTCGACATAGAGATAACATGGAAAGAATTAAAAATAAATCAGAGAATCTTATCCCTTGGGGAATCAATATCACTAAACAAGTACCAAAAAAATAAGCCCTAGGGCTTATTTTTTAGTCTTCTTGACTTTTCTTGAAACCAAAGATTCCCAAGAAAGCAGTAAACAAGGTTACAATCAGTAAAGCTGGTGACTCTTTTGTTCCTGTTTCAGGAAGTCTAGCCTTAGATGATGTAAATGTTTTAGCAACATTAACTGTCAAAGGCTTACTGTTTGTAACAACTTCTTCCTTCTTCTCTTCTTTTGCAGGGTCTACTGTGCCTGCTGGTTTAGGAGACGGTTGAACTACATTGCCATTTGAAGAGTAATTTGGAAGAGGTTGATAGTTTTGGCCACTTTGATTCTGATTAGACTGGCCATTTGGAACATCTGTTCTGCCAGGATAAGATTTTGGATCAGATGGATCAGTTCCATTTTTGATTTCTTCAATATCAGAAACTCCATCTCCATCGCTATCTTTTTTAGAAGAAATAGAAATCGTACGGGAATTTGGATTTATAACCGAATATGCACTTAAATCTGCTTTAGCTAGATAGTCAGCAAAAGCAACGTCCATAGAAGGGCCTTCTTCTCGCGCACCACCCAACATGGTGTAGCCATCACCACCTGCTGCTAAGAAATCATTTGTTGTCAAATAGTATTCTTTAGCAGGGTCTAAGTTTTCATACTTACCGGTTTCTGGGTTTTTAATTTCAATATGCAAAATACGTTTTTCAGCAGGCAAGGTTGTATCGTAATAAACCTTAGCACCTGAAACCTGTAGGAAGCCTCCACTTGGTTCAAGAAGGGGTTGCCCATTTTCATCTAAAACAGGCTGGCCATTTTTTTCTTGTAAGATAGATCCAAGAGATTTAGCAAACATATCAGCAATGTTTTGACCTGTTACTTTGATTTGAGAAATGGTGTTTCCGAAAGGAAGAACCGCGATCACATCGCCTTTTGTAATTGGCTTATCTTTGGCAATCGTTTCACGCAAACCACCACCGTTTGTCACAGCAAGATCTGTTTTATGGCTAAATCCAGTTTGGCCGTATTCGTAAAGGGCGTCCGCCACCACATTACCAAGATTGGTCTCGCGAACCCGGACATTTTCACGCTGGCCGTTTAGCTCAACTGGACTGTTATCACGGACCACTTTAGCATTTTCAGCATCATAAGCTTCCTTAATTTTCTTGACCATAGCTGCTATTTTAGCATTTGGTACAACATCTTTAGTAGAAGCTGCAGAGATTTGTTGTGGATTTCCCAATAATTGATTAGCCTTATAAGTAATTTTACCAATGTTATTCAAATAACTTCCCGTTTGGTTATAAGTAACATTGTCTCCATAGGTTGTAGATTGAACTGTATGAGAGTGACCGTCAATAACCGTTACACGTTTGCCTTTGAGCTTTGGATTATTTGAAAGAGCTTCAGCTAAAGTAGATCCACGCCACTCTACTGGAGTAGTCGTATCAACACCTAAGTGAGCCAAAACCACATAATTCTTGTATATTTTCCCCTCGGCAGCAGCGCGAGCTTCTACTTCATCAATAACTGAATTAACTTCTGAAATTGGATCTTTAAAAGTTACGCCTTGAACATTCTTGGGATGAGTCTTGGTTGCAGTTTCTGGTGTTGTCACACCGATTACCACAAACTCATCACCTACAACATTCTTATCTTTATCTACGATAGTTGATGCTTCAAATAAGCGGGCACCATTTACATAGGTGTTAGAGCTTAAAAGAGGAAAATTAAGAATTTCTTTATATTTCTTAGCTTCATCTAGACCAAAGTCAAACTCATGGTTCCCAACGGCCATCGCATCGTAGCCCATCTCATTAAGTAGTTTAGCACGCTCCTCACCTTTGGAACTATTTGAAATTGGCAAACCTTGGAAAGCATCTCCCGCATCAACTACAAGAGTTGAAGGATTGTTTTTTCGTTCCTCTTCAATAACGGCTGCTAATTTAGCGTCTCCAATAACTCCTTTTTCTTCAACAATACGGCCGTGAACGTCATTTGTATGGATAATATTTGCTTCAGGCAAATCACTTTGTTGTCCGGAAGCGCTTTCTTCACCCTGCGCACTTGTATCAATAGCTCCATCTGGGACATTCCCTTCTTGAGCTGAAGTTGCTGCTGCAACTTCTTGACTAGGTTCAGAAGCTACTTGTTCATCTGCATATGCCTGATGAGCTAGAAATGCTGGAGCAAGCAATAAAAGCGGTAAAAGAATTTTTTTCTTTTGCATAAACCGTCCTCTTTTTCTTTTTTATTAGTTTTATTATATCGAAAAAGAGAGTAAAAGTGAATTATTTTCTGTGATTTACCTATTTTTGTTCGTATCTAAACAAAAAAATCTGAGATCCTATTTATCTCAGATTTCTTTAGTTTATCCTTCAAAGACAACTTCCCCATCACAGATGGTAAACTTCACTTGGCCTTTAAGCTTTTCACCAACGAAAGGCGAATTGGCAGCCTTGGAGGCGAAGTGATCAGTCACAAGTCTATCGGCTTCTGGGTCAAATATTGTCAAATCAGCAGGACCATCCTGAGCAATGAAGCCAGCATCAAAACCATACAACTGAGCTGGATTGACTGTCATTTTCTCCAAAAGTTCCATCAAGCTCAGATGACCAGCCTCAACTAGGTAGGTCAGTCCCAGAGAAAGCGAAGTCTCAAGCCCAGTCATACCAGAAGGCGCTTTAGTGATGTCTTCAACATTTTTCTCGTCAGCATGATGTGGAGCATGGTCCGTCGCAATAACAGAAATGACACCAGACTTGAGCCCCTCAATAACCGCCAGACGGTCCGATTCTAAGCGCAGAGGCGGATTCATCTTAGCATTGCTACCCTTGGTCAATAGTAGAGCTTCTGTCTTTGAGAAGTGCTGAGGTGCTGCTTCAGCAGTGACTTGAGCACCTAGCTTCTGAGCGAATTCCACCACCTTTACACTCTCAGCCTTGGACAAATGCTGGATATGCACATGAGCCTTTGCATCATAAGCAATCATGACATCGCGAGCAATCATACTGTATTCTGCCACACCTGTCGCGCCACAGATATGAAAATGCTCTTTAGCGATATGCTCATTGAAACCGAGTATGCCGTTGAGATTGGGATCTTCCTCATGCAAGCTGATAAAGGTGTTATTTTTACGTGCTTCCACGAGGGCTTGGCGGACAATGCCAGCATTGGTCAATGGAATACCGTCATCAGAAAAACCTACTGCACCAGCTGCCAAGAGACCTTGGAAATCTGTCAGATGCTGCCCATCAAAATTCTCTGTGATCGTTGCGACTGACTTAATATGGATATTTTCACGACTAGCCGACTCCAGTACTTCCTTCAGGGTTTCAACCGTAGAGATGGTCGGATTGGTATTGGCCATCATAACAACAGTCGTAAAGCCACCTGCAGCTGCTGCCAAGGCTCCCGTATGAATATCTTCCTTATGAGTCTGGCCTGGCTCCCGGAAATGCACATGTATATCCACCAAACCTGGAGCCACAACCAAACCACTGGCATCAATGACTTTTGCATCTTCAGCCTGCAAACCTTGACCGATTTTAACAATCTTTTTCCCATCAACCAAGAGGTCAGTAATTTGGTCAAAACCAGTCTTAGGATCCATAACTCGTCCGTTTTTGATTAATAGCATCGTCTTATCTCCTTATTCGTAAAAGTCCACATGCGTATCCAGCAGTTTATCCCCGTCATAAACAAACTTTGCAGAAAAGAAAGGCTTGTCTTCTAAAAGCCACTCAACAAAGGTATGATCGCCTTCCCAGGTTGGTTTAGATAAGACCTGGTCATAGGGCACCCATTCCAAAGTACCTTCATTGCAGTCAATCAGTTCCCCCTCAAACTCAGTCACCTTAAAAACATAGGTATACCAGTCCAAATTAGGAGTAAACTCTGGAAAAGTAATAATGCCTTTGAGAACGGGCTTGGCCTTTAGTCCCGTCTCCTCTAGAATCTCGCGCGTAGCGCATTCCTGCGGAGTTTCTCCTAGCTCTAGCTTGCCACCAACACCAATCCACTTCCCAGCATGGACATCATTGGGCTTTTTGTTGCGATGCAACATAAGAAACTCCCGGCCATTATCAATATAACAAATCGTTGCTAACTGAACCATACTACCTCCTAAGCTAACCAATTGATAGGTTCCAATCCCTTAGCCACTAAAAAATCATTGGTACGAGAAAAAGGTTTGCTACCAAAAAAACCACGATAAGCGGACAGCGGACTTGGGTGAGCCGACTCGATTATCAAATGTTGCGAATTACTTATCAAGGCTTTTTTCTTGCGAGCGTAAGAACCCCAGAGGATAAAGACAACTGGATCGGTCTTTGCATTGACTACCTTGATAATAGCATCCGTAAAAGGCTCCCAGATTAAACCGGCATGCGCATTTGCCTGACCAGCAGGCACTGTCAGCCCAGCATTAAGCAAGAGAACACCCTGCTGAGCCCAGGAAGTCAAATCATGCGACTCTTTCACTCCGATATCATCAGCCAGTTCTTTGAGAATATTCTGCAAAGAAGGCGGAGCTGGAATGTCATCAGGCACCGAAAAACTCAAGCCCTGCGCCTGTCTCGGTCCGTGGTAAGGATCCTGCCCCAAAATAACCACCTTAACATCTGCTAAATCTGTCGTCTGAATCGCATTAAACACCTTTTCCCGAGGTGGGTAAATAGTCCCTGAAGCATACACTTCATCTAAAAAATGATTAATTCTTGCAAAATAACCTTCAGGTAGCTGCTCCTTAATCAAAGTGTGCCAAGCTGAATGTTGCATATATGTCTCCTCTCATTTCCTAGGATTGGATATTTTATCGAATCCACCTAAGTGCTCTTCTGAGTTTTGCTGTTCCATTTTCCAGAAAACAAGAACCGTGAGCTAGTATAATTTTTTCTGGTTGCCATGCCAACATCTGCTCCAAGCACTCCTTAGCTTCTTTTTGATGACCGATAAAGGTCATACGATAGTCAATAGGGGTCTGCCCATCCGGAGCCGCAACACGCACTAATTTATAAGCCTTGCTGCGAAGCGGACTTGCAAAATGCTCTGTTTCAAAATTCTCGATCAAATCTGTCAAGATTAAGGTTTGACTGTCCTTGTGAAAAAAGACAACTTCCTCAATATAAGCACTTCCCTTGAAAACCAACTGATTTATCTGGTCTTCCCAAGCTTGTGGAGCCTTATCTGTCAGCTTTTCATCAAAAGAGACCGGGATTTTCTGCTTGACTGCTCTCTCTTCCACTCCTGGGCTAGACCAAGTAATCGCCTTAGGATAACGCTTCTTCCAGTCAGCTATATAGGCATAGTGAATCTTATTAGGTGAAACAAGGTGTGCAACTGGTCCCAAAGCGTCCAACTGGTCAAACAAGGCTTGATTTGGTTGGATTGGTGAATGGCACCAGAGCTGGCCATTTGCTAACTTGATGACCGTCATGCGGGTAGAAAAAGGCAACTTTGTCAGCACCGCATCCATCTCAATCAAATCACCGTCGACAATCCAGATATTCTCAGCAATGGGCTTCAAGGTATAAAGCGGTTCATAGATAGGAACAGGTCTTTTCATCTTTAATCATTCCTTTTCAAAGACTTTCGTTGGGAAATTTTTAAGTAGCAGACGACTTTCTTCAAATCTTGAGAATACTGACTTAAACCAAGAGCAGAAACCAGTAAAATCTGTGGTAAAAATTGGATGAGGTAACGGGTTTTCCCACCTTCAAAAATCTGTAGGAAGAGTAAGCCTCCAAAAACAGCAAGATTCAAAAAATTGACGCGATCATCTGGTCGGTACTTCCACAAAGTCATAACGAGACCTAGACTCATAACAATCCAAACTAGCTGCTTGATAAGAGCGTAATAGACATACTCCTTCTTATCAATGCTTAAAAAAAATGTTCGAACAAACTGAGCAAGTGGATTGTTTTTGGTCATTTCGTATAAAGGATTAATAAATGGTGTCTTTTCATTTTCAACATCCCGATAGAGCCAACCCAGAGTCCCTTCTGCCACCGTTAGAGATTGCTTGTAATATAAGTGCCCCCAAAATGTCGCGGGTGTATATTCCTTCAAGCGACGCTTAATTTCCTTAATGACATTTTCCTTAGCAAACATGCCATTATTATAGTCATCTCTTTTGTTGGGTTCAATATATTGGAGCAACCCTTCTTTCATATCTGCTTGATTATGACCTATGTATGTAAGCCCCAAATTGATAAAGAGAAGCGGTCCCTTAGCTAATCCTTCTTTTTGAATAATTGTCACTTCATTCTGGTTCTTAATAGCCGTATGAAGTCCACTATAGGTTATCCCAAAAGCAAGGACAAATATTGATAAAACCAAAAGAAAATTTTTCCACTGCTTCTGCAAAAAGAATGTTACGAAGAAGGCAATCAAGAGAATCATGACTGTCGGGCGAACAAAATACAAGAAGCCTGTGAGCAAACCCAATGATATACTTAAGGCAGTCAATTTCTTAATACTGTCAGCTTTAAAGATTCCAAAAATTAAGAAAATCTGTAAAGAAATAAAGGGCAGTGGCGGAATATCCGTATACATAGAGAAGAAATAAGGAGAAAATCCAGCCAAAAGTACATAAAGACTAAAAACGATATCAGCTGTTTTTTGATTAAAGAATTTTTGACTACCCTTATACAAAATACACGCTGTTAGATTAGCATACACCATGTTAAGCCCCTGCATTATCCAAAGCGCAGACGACTCTCCAAACAGCTTGTAGAAAAAGCGTTCGTAGAGAAAGAGAGGCAAGTTATTTGGGTTACGAGTGATATAGCTTGAAATCGATGTCTCTTTGAGCAAGCGAAATGCCCCGTTCAGAATAACTGCTGCATCCCGACGCACCAGCAACTCAGCCGACCAAATCATAATGAGCTGAAAGACTACTACAGCCACCATAATCGCGATCTTATGTCGCATCAAATAGCGGTATATTTTCAAAACTTCTTTACGGTAATAATAAGCCCCAAGCAGTAAGATAGCAAAAATTGGATAAGCCCAATAACTCATCTCACTGATATAAAAGATTGAAACAAAAAACCAATGTACCACAAGGACTAACATGATTTTTTGTAAAATAGAAAATGATAGACGATAAATCTTTGACATAGGCTTATTATAGCAAAAATCAAGGTTTTTAGCTAAGAAAATACAGCAATCAAAAGACTGCTGCTTTTCTTTTGGCAAAGATAAAGTATCTGCTTCAATATGAAATAGCGTTTAAATTTAAGCAGAACAAAGTCTTACAGATGCCAATTTTCTTGATCTTCCTTAAAGCGTTTCAATAAGGCTAATCCTTCAGCATTGATATAACCTTCTTGCTCAGCTAGGTGAATCAACTCTGTATAGTTTGATAAAGTCACCAATTTGACACCTGCATCATTAAAATTCTTTTCAGCTTTTGGTAGCTCATAGGTAAAGATAGCTGCTGCGCCAATCACATCCGCACCTTCTCGTTTCGCTGCAGCGATAGCATCCAAGACCGAACCACCAGTCGAGATTAAGTCCTCAATGACAACCATCTTCTGCCCAAGCGCTACGCGACCTTCGATTTGATTGCCCGCTCCGTGATCTTTTGGTTTGCTGCGGATATAGGCAAATGGCAGGTTCATCTTATCTGCGATAATGGCTCCGTGAGGAATGCCCGCTGTCGCAGTTCCAGCAATGACTTCTACATCAGGAAATTCCGCCCGAATCTTTTCGACAAAACCATCCTCAATCAAGGTCCGAGTCTCTGGATAAGCCAAGGTCACACGGTTGTCCGTATATATAGGTGACTTGATGCCTGATGCCCATGTAAAAGGCTCTTCTGGCTTCAAATACACAGCTTTGATTTTCAATAAATCACGCGCAATCTCTTTTGCTAAAGTCATTTTTTGCTCCTTATAAATTTGAAATTTTATGATGCTGTCAATTTCGTACGACAATTTAAATCGAATACATTGTTTTGCTTAACTATTCCACTGCTTCTTAATCTCGTGGTAAGCATCCCATGGATTTTCAGCTTGGATAATCGGACGACCGACTACAATATAATCACTACCGATTTGATGGGCTTCCTGTGGTGTCATAACCCGTTTCTGGTCGCCAATTTCTGATCCAGCTGGCCGAATACCCGGCGTCACACAGAGAAAGTCTTTGGCAGTTGCTGCCTTAATTAGTTCAACCTCTTGAGCTGAACAAACTACGCCATCCAAGCCAGCTTCTTTAGCCTTCCGAGCATAATTTACAACAGACTCCTGAACCGTAGTTTGGATGTTTTGACAATCACGCATATCTTCTTCACTTGTCGAAGTCAGCTGAGTCACCGCAACCAACTTAGCCTTATCCCCTAAGACCTTCTTGGCTTCGCTCATCATCTCTACACCACCAGCCGCATGGACCGTCACCATGTCGATACCAAAAGTTCCTAAGACAGACATGGCTGAGCGCACAGTATTGGGAATGTCATGTAGCTTCAAATCCAAGAAAATACTGTGCCCAAGACCTTTCAAATAATGAACGATTTCTGGACCGATAGCATAGAAGAATTCCATACCGATTTTTACAAAAAGTTTTTCATCTTCTGGAAAATGCTCCAGAAAAGCTTTGACATCGTCAAAAGATGGAAAGTCGAGGGCGATAATAGGACGTTCTTCACGCATGTAGGGATAATCTCCTTTTTTGATTATTAGCTTTAAAGAACTCCGCTAGGTACTCCTGTTGTCAACTATATCTTCACACTAGACTCGAAAATATAGAAAAAACCTTGCCTGAGAGCAAGGTTACACGAAAATGTGACAGAATTTGCCATTCAAACGTATGATCCTTAGTAGCCTCTCTGGACTTCTTTAAAGGTTATATTTAGTTCATTCTATAATTTCACAGCAAGATTGTCAAGCAAAAATGTAACTTTAAAGCAAATTCTCTCGAACTTCTTTACGAAAGCTTTCAAGACTTTCGATGCAGTATTTATCCATCGCCTTAGGCAGATTTTCAATGATGGTCGGGCAGGCATATGGATCCGTGAAATTGGCAGTGCCCACCCCAATGGCTGAAGCGCCCGCTATAAACATCTCCAGAGCAGCCTCCGCTGAATCAACTCCCCCCATACCAATGATAGGAAGTTTGCTTGCCTGCGCCACTTGACGGATCAGCTTGAGTGCTACCGGAAAGACAGCCGGACCCGACATACCACCTGTGCCATTAGCGATAATAGGCTTGCGTGACTTCAAGTCAAATCGCATACCTACCAAGGTGTTAATCATGGTAAATCCAGCAGCTCCAGCATCTTCAACGGCCTTGGCTACCTGAGTGATATCCGCCACACTCGGAGTTAATTTGACATAGACAGGTACAGCAGAAGTATCTACTGCTGCCTTGGTTGCTTCGTAAGCCAACTCTGGAACTTGGCCAATCAACAGTCCAGCATTTCCATGGTCAACATTAGGACAGGAGATATTGAGCTCAATAGCCTTGACATTGGAGGCTTGAGAAATTTTCCCAGCCACTGTGGCATATTCATGATTTGAAAAGCCTGCTACATTAGCGATGATTGGCAGGCCGGGATAATGCTTTTCCAGCCAGGGTAGTTTTTCAGTCAGTACAACTTCAACGCCAGGATTTTGCAAACCAATAGCATTAAGCATACCAGCTGGCGTTTCTGCCACCCGCGGTGTAGGATTACCAAAGCGGGGCTTCAAAGTCGTAGCCTTTATCATGATAGAACCCAGCAAGTCTAGGTCATAGTACTTGGCATATTCTTGTCCAAAGCCAAAGCAGCCAGATGCTGGAATAATTGGATTTTTTAGGTCCAAGCCTGGCAAGGAAACTCTTAAACGTTTATCACTCATTTTTTCCTCCTAGACAATAATCGTGCCCGTTTCGAAGACCGGACCATCTTCACAAACCCGTTTATTGACTGACTCATCCTGACCAGCTACATGAACGACACAAGCATAGCAGGCACCCATACCACACGCCATACGAGATTCCATAGAGAGATAAGCATGCGGATGATCCTGAAACTTACGATCGACGTACTGAAGCATAGCTGGCGCTCCACAGGAATAGACAGCAGCATAGTCTTGGGGCAATTTATCTACAACAGCTGATACATAGCCCTGACGACCATAAGAACCGTTATCCGTCGTGACAATGACCTCAGCGTATTTTTTCATTTCTGCTTCCAAAATGACAGCGGATTTATCAGAGAATCCCAGTACAGCTGTCACTCGAGCTCCCTTAGCATGCAATTCTTTAGCAACCTCGAGCAGGGGAGGGACACCAATCCCACCACCGATAATCAAAGCGTGGTCACCTGCCCTTACGGGGCTCAAATCAAAGCCATTGCCCTGAGGCCCCATAACATCAAGAAACGAGCCGACTGGCAGTTGAGAAAAAATAGCCGTCCCGCCACCTTCTATCCGATAAATGATACGACAAGTCAGATTATCTCGGTCAATCTCAGCAATTGAGATCGGCCGGCGCAAAAGCTTGCTGTCATCTGGTACTCGAATATGTAAAAACTGCCCAGCCTGCATCTGGTTAACCATTTGGCCCTTTAGGAGCATGGAAAAAATATTAGGTGCAATTTCTACTTGCTCCAGTAGCTCCATCTGCTCCAGCATAATCTTGCCAAATCTCTTTTTGCAACTGTCACTAACCATGACAACCTCACTTTCTACAAGAAAAAACCTCGCCACAGCAAGGTTTCGCAAAAAACAAGGCAGTCAATTGCCTCTTATATCGTTTTTCCTACCTTGCTGCCTCACTGGACTTGATTAAAGGTTTAAATTTATCATATTCTACAACTAAATAGATGTTTTGTCAATCCTATTATGATAAAATAGACCTATGAGAATTCAACAACTACACTATATTATCAAAATCGTCGAAACTGGCAGCATGAATGAAGCTGCCAAGCAACTATTTATTACCCAGCCTAGTCTCTCTAATGCAGTACGAGACCTTGAAAACGAGATGGGGATTGATATTTTCATACGAAATCCTAAGGGAATCACTTTAACCAAAGACGGCATGGAATTTCTATCTTATGCTCGTCAGGTGGTTGAGCAAACACAACTTCTAGAGGAACGGTACAAGAATCCTGTCGCCCATCGCGAACTCTTCAGCGTATCTGCCCAACACTATGCTTTTGTAGTCAATGCATTTGTCTCCCTCCTTAAGAAAAGTGATATGGAAAAATATGAGCTTTTCCTTCGGGAAACTCGGACTTGGGAAATCATTGATGACGTCAAAAACTTCCGTAGCGAAATTGGTGTACTCTTCTTAAACGGTTATAACCGAGATGTTTTATCTAAAATGTTGGACGACAATCATCTGATTGCAACTCATCTCTTCACAGCCCAGCCCCATATCTTTGTCAGCAAGTCTAATCCACTTGCCAAGAAAAAGTTAGTTCAATTATCCGACTTAGAAAACTTCCCTTATCTCAGCTACGACCAAGGGACCCACAACTCTTTCTACTTCTCAGAAGAAATCCTCTCCCAAGAGCATCACAAAAAGTCTATCGTGGTCAGCGACCGTGCCACCCTCTTTAATCTCTTGATTGGTCTGGATGGCTACACCATTGCGACCGGTATCCTCAATAGCAACCTCAACGGTGACAACATCGTCTCTATCCCTCTTGATATTGACGACCCAATCGAGTTGGTCTACATCAAACATGAAAAAGCCAGCCTATCTAAAATGGGTGAGAAATTTATCGAATACTTACTTGAGGAAGTCCGATTTGATAAATAAGGAGAGACTATGAAGGTAAAAACAATTCTAGCTTTTGCTACAATTATATTTATCCTTGGACTCCTGGCCGTAAACTACAATTCAAATCCGAATACTACTGATGGAAATTACACCTTTAAAAACTAACGTCAGATAGCTTTATACTATCTGACGTTAGTTTTTTCCTTATTATTTAGTATTTCAGTTACATATTGGTCCTTATTCTCATTTGTATAAGTTTTTGATCTAGACTGAACCCTAATACCATTACTATTATCTTTATGATCCATCACATACGTTTCAGTTACAACCATTTTAAAGTTATCACCTGTCATATCAAGGTGTATTGGTAAGTTTTCAAACCGTTCAGAATAAAATAATTGATAGGGATAGCTTTCAAGCTCGATATTTAGCCTGTTATTCCATAAACTATCAGTACCACTAAAAAATCTCATAGAACTTCGTATCCAATAATTTCTACTATCATTAGGTTGATAATCATCAAAAAATTTTTGACGTTCTTCTGCTGAATGTGAAGTATCTTGTAAAAAATAAACTGGTGGAAAAATATTAGATTCGGGTGTAACGTCATATTCATAGTAGGTTTGAAGTTTATGAGTTTGTGGATTTTTCAACTGGAAACTCGTAACTTCATATTGATTACCATAATTTTGGGAGATCGTATCCCCTTGGTAAATCATCAGGTAGTTTCTAAACTCACTACCATCTCCGTGGTCAATTCCCGGAAAACGAAGTGATAATTTATTAAACTGTTTATAATTAAAGCCATCCGATTTAAAGAGTGAACCGCTATTATAACGGTCAAATAAGATATCTATTTTTGTATTATCAGTAAAGGACAAATGTATAATTGTATAATTCAAATCAGATTTTAAATCAGTTCTTATAGATTCTGACCATTGACCATCGACAGGTCTTTCCTCATTAAAATGAACAAACTCAATATTAATATCTTGTATAATCTTTTTCTGGCCCTTTTTATGACTAACTTTTAAATTATAAACTCTATGATAAATGTGTTCCGAATCAAACCACTCTGGCTTGATATAATAGCGAAGACCAATATAGCCAATAAACAAACTAATTAAAGCGAGAAAGATATATTTCTTCTTAATCTTCAACTTCTTCATACTCACCTCCTGGGAAATTAATTTCATAAAATGATAGCTTATTTTTTATTTTTATATCTTTTTGTTAAAGCGTCATCATTGGATTTTACAAAAGTATCAAGATCGTCTAGAACTTCTTTGATGTATTCGTCTTTATTTTCTTCTGAATATAACTTGGTCGCCTTTCGTACTTTTACTTTACCATAACCATAATCCAGTAGTTGAGTCCTTGTAACAGAGATTTTAAATTTTGAACCCGTCAGTTTGACACTCACAGGAAGATTAGTTAAAGCATCGGAATAATACCATTTAGCATATAGAAAAGTAAAATCATGACTAAGCATTTTTCTAGGGATGTCAGAGCTCTTATCCCAATAACCAAGACTACTGGTGTTATAATCATCATAAAATTCTTGCAATCCGTCCTGATTCGCTCTTCTTTCAACTTTCAAATAAATCGGAAATATTGTTTTTCCTGGAGGATTTCCATACTCATAATAGGTCTGTAACTTACCTGTTCTAGGATTTTTGAGGTCAAAACGAGTTACATCGGATGCTTTTGGAATTTGGTATAATGTATCCCCAGTATATAGCATCCCAGAGAGAAAGACGAGCCTATAACCAGACATATATGCCTTATTTAAGCCTGGAAATCTTTGGGTCATGTCTAGAAAAAGTTCATCATCAATGTAAAATTTATCGCTAAAAGCTGGACCCGTTTCAGAAAATTTTTTTAGCGGAATCCAAACACTTGTCCCGTCATCCAATTTAGCATTCAAAATGACCCTACTTTTATAATAGCGATCAGCATTTGTCAAAGTTATTTCTGACCAAGTTAGTCCCTCAGGAACTTCAGCCTCTTTCTCATAAATAAATTCAAGATTTATTTCTTTTATGGTTGACTGTCTAGCTTTTATCGAACTAGTTTGATAATTATATACTTTGATGTATTGATTTTTGCTATCAAATAAGCCAGGAGCAACATAATATCGAAGCAAAATATAAAGTCCAATAGCAAAACAAACTAAAACTTTAATAGTAAGTGGAATTTTACGCTTCACTTTTTTTACCTTTTTCAACTCCTCACCTCCTGGGAAATTAATTTCATTATATCATAATCACCATCATTATTATAGACTTCCTAATGAGAGAACATTTAATCAAAAAACACCTAAAACAAGTGGATTTCCACTTCTTTCAGGTGTTCTTTTATTGTCTTAATTGAGAAAATACTTGGCCAATCTTCCCTTCAATGACCAGGTCCGCCTGACTGTCTTGAGGGATGCTGGTCTTGTTGATGACGATAAGGTGCTTTCCTACAAAGTATTGGATGAGGCTTGCTGCTGGATAGACGACCAAGGAAGTACCGCCAATTATCAACAAGTCTGCTTTCTGGATAGCTTGAGCAGCCTGCTGGAAAACTTCCATATCTAGAGGTTCTTCATAAAGAGTCACATCAGGTTTTACAATGCCTCCACAGTCAAGACAGTGAGGAATTGTACCATCCAGAGCCAGAAAACCGTCCAAATCATAGAACCGCTGACAATTCAGACAGTAATTTCTATCCGCACTGCCATGAAGTTTAAGAACCTTTTTCGAACCAGCCATTTCATGCAAGCTATCGATATTTTGAGTCACAACAGCCTTGAGCTTGCCTTCCTTCTCCAAATCCGCCAAGTAGGCATGGGCTGCATTGGGCTTGGCATCTGGATAGAGCAGGTACTTCTTGTAGAAGTCGAAAAACTCCTGCGGATAGCGCTCAAACATAGTGTGAGAAACTAGCTGCTCTGCTGTAAAATGCCGTCCTAGCTTGACACTGTATATCCCATCAGAACTGCGAAAGTCCGGAATGTTGGATTCAGTCGAAACTCCAGCCCCACCGAAAAAGACGATATCCCTGCTTTGATCTATCAATTCTTGCAGCCTTGCAATCTTATCCATCCTACTACTCCTTATAAGAGACTTTCTACGATCGCATTTGCTCGATCGAAGTAAAAAGGCTCCCTCTGATAAACTATGCCTGTCTCCTGCGCCAAATCAACCAGAAGCTCCATAAAGTGCTGAGACGAAAAACCTGTCGTCCTGTGCAATTCTTCCTCATCAAAAGGCTTGATAAGGTGGGCAAGCGGATTGCGGACTGACTTTTCTAACTCTCTTAGTTGTCCAGCTGACTCTTTGACAGATTCAGGGAAATTCAACTGCAAAATTAATTCTGTCAAGCTAGAAGAGTTGACCGTGCTTTCCGTATGGAAATTTTGCAGGACAGGATGATCAGAATTTCGCATCTTTTCAAACTTCCAACGGTCGTAACTGGCCTCTCTAGAATTATGAATATAGCTGTCAATATCCGGCAACTGCATGCGAATCAACCGCATAAAAATCCTATAAATGGCCGGACTAACTGCTCGAACAAAGTCAATCAATTGTTCATTTCTCAATTTTGCATCTAGGTCATAAAGGTAATTAGCCAGCTGCTCGTCTGCTTCATTTTCATGGCAAAAAAGCTGAAAATCAGCTGGATTCATTCCAGTGATTTCCAACTTTAGATTCATGATAGATTGTATGTTGAGCTCTCTTCGCTCTGCTAGTGCCCTAAGAAGGCGAAGCAAGTCAGACTGGGTAGACTTTCCTGCTCGCTCAGCCAGTTTAAGGGCATAAGCATAGTCATAGCGGGAGATAGCAAAGAGAATAGCTTCTTTAGCATCTACTTTCATGCTTCAGCAATCAAGGTTTCCAAACCAACCTTCATCATATCGGTGAAGGTAGTTTGACGTTCTTCTGCAGTAGTGTCTTCATCTGGATTGACCAAACTATCAGAGATAGTCATGATAGCTAGCGCATCAACATGGTGTTGGGCAGCAAGATAGTAAAGCGCTGCTGCTTCCATTTCCACAGCCTTAACTCCCCATTTTCCAAGCTCAATATTCTTTTCAAAGTAATTTGAATAAAAGACGTCTGATGACAAGACATTCCCAACATGGGTGGTCATACCGAGATCTTTGGCAATATGATAAGCCTTGTCTAGTAAATCAAAGCTAGCAATTTGCGGAAAATCATACTGTGGCCAGTCATTACGGATGATGTTGGAGTTAGTTGCAGCTGCCTGCGCCAAAACCAATTCACGGACATGGACATCCTCATTCAAAGAACCCGCAGTTCCCACACGGATTAATTTTTTCACCCCGTAGTCAACAATCAACTCACGCGCATAGATAGAAATCGAAGGCATTCCCATCCCAGTTCCCATGACAGATACACGGTGACCTTTATAAGTACCAGTGTAACCAAACATGTTACGCACTTCGTTAAAACAAACAGCATCTTCAAGGAAGTTCTCCGCAATAAACTTAGCACGAAGAGGATCCCCCGGAAGAAGAATTTTATCAGCAATTTCACCTTGCTGAGCAGCAATATGGATAGACATAATATAAGATACCAAACCCGTCAAAAAGCGAAGGGAAAATAGGAGTTGGGCGCAGTGAGCGATGCTCGCTAGACCAACTATCTTTTTCCCACTGCTTTTAGGGTGGGTTCAATTCCTTTCTTTCTTAATTTTGATGATAAATAGGAGAATAGCTCGGGTTCAATTCAAAACCAAACTACCCTACCTTTCAATCTTTTTAGAAAAGCTTTCCGCTCGTGTTCAAATTAGAACACCTTACTCTACCTTTCTTTCTTAATTTTAAATTTAAATATGTCGCAGAACAGTTAGACCGAGTTTGACTACAAACTCAAATGCTCTGCCTTTCTGTAGTTCCTAGTTTACCAATGAATCTAAAAATGCATACAGTTTTGTATTCATTTCTTGATAATCATAAGCTCGAATGACTTCAGGATTTTGGACAAAGGTCAATTTTTGGCTTTGGTCTTCCAAGACCTCTTCACCATCCGCTGCAATTAATAGTTCAACAGCTTCTGGATCAAATTCCAAATGAGCCTGAAAGGCATAATGTTTCGGACTGAAGCGAATAATCTGACGTGGACAACCTTGACTCGTCGCAAGAACAACAGCATTCTCTGTCAGCCCAGGCATATCACCATGCCAGTGTCCGGTAATTAGAGTTGGTCCGAGAATTTTGACATGCTCGTCTTTTAAACCAGCTTCAGTTAGAGTTATTGGAAAAATACCAATCTCACGCTCTGGACTATGTTCATACTTCGCACCATAAGCAACAGATAAAAGCTGCGCACCAAGACAAACACCAACAATATAGATATCTGCAGCAATCGCTTCTTTCATAAAAGAAAGCTCAGCCTTTGGATCATAATATGGGAAGTTTTCTCTATCCTCATCGGGAGATTGAGGACCACCCATGACAATCAGAAAGTCAATCCCGTCAATTGTTTCAGGAAGAGGTTCTTTTTCGTAAACCTTTGTTGTTGTAATGTGATGACCTCGTTCCAGAGCCCATTTGAGATAAGCGCCTGGCACTTCAAATGTTTCATGCAGTACAAAATGTACCTTCATTGTTCCTTCTCCCATCTCTTTCTAATCACGTAAGACATTCCTGCCGCTAGTACAAGCGGTATTGTCAAAATCCAATCCTGACCTGTAAATCCAAGACTTAGGGCAATAGCCGTCAGAGGAGCTTGTAAGGTCGTCCCTAAAAAGACTGTTGCTCCTAATAGCATTCCTAGAGCTGGATCCAGATGAATGCCAACTACTGTCAAAAGCAAGGTCACTAAGTAGCCAGATCCAATCCCCAAGGCAAATGATGGTGTCAAGGTTCCCCCATAGGCACCATTGCGTAAGAGGAGATAAACCAGAAGCCCCTTCATTGCAAGAGCCAGTGGAAGATAGGGAACCGGCTGGCGAGATAACAAGGCTTGCGCTAGTACCTGACCATTTCCCATAAAGATAGGGAAAAAGGATACAAGGCCCCCCAGCACTAGAAAGGCTAGAGGAAGAGCCCAAAGAATCGACTCATCCTTCCGTCGTTTACGACTAGCCAACTTGGCTAGAGAACTAAAGACCAGAGCCAACGGAGTTACTATTAAAGCAATCAAGATAGCCTGCAAGAAACTGCTGGCCGACCAAGAGACTGTTGACAAGTGATAGATAGCATCATGACCAACAATGGGCCGAGCAACCCAAGTTGCCAGATAAGTACTAGTCAAAACCAGCAAAAAGTTCTGCCAACTATAGGCAAGTCCTAAGGTCTCAAAGACAAATAAACTACTAGCAAATGGAACTTGATAAACAGCTGCGAGTCCAGCACCTGCACCACAAGCGATCAATACTTTCTGATCTTTAAGAGTTAAGGAACATTCCCTAGACAAGCAACTCCCAAGAAGAGCCCCAAACTCACGTGGGGCTCCTTCTTTTCCGACAGAAGCGCCTGCCCCTACAATTGCTATCTGCATAACTGCATGAAGAATCTGGACTAAGGGCGATGGACTCACATCTCCAACCAACTCAATTTGCTTTCGAATTGACAGAATTTTATAGCGTCTCTGTAGGACATACCAAAAACATGCCGCCAAACACCCTGCCGTACACAAAACTAGGAACCTACGGACCCCACCAGCTTGTTCAAATTGTTGTAGCAAGTCCAACCTATGTTGACCAAATGCTACCCATTGTACGCCTTCTAATAGATAATGGCAGGCAATTCCAACCAGACCTGTTCCTATTCCCAATGCGACAGTCACTAGAAGCAGGCGCAATCCATATGGCAGTCTTTGGAGACGCATTTTCATAGCATTACAATTCAGCAAGAATAGCTTTAAGCAAGCCTTTGAAGTTGCCTTTGACTCGCTCAGTGACTTCTACAACTTCTTCGTGGTTAAGTTCTTCTTGGAAACCAGCAGCATAGTTAGTAATACATGAAATTCCAAGAACTTTCAAACCTGAGTGAGCTGCCACAATTACTTCTGGCACAGTAGACATGCCAACAGCATCTGCTCCCAAAGTCTTGTAAGCACGGATTTCAGCTGGTGTTTCATAAGTCGGACCAGTTACACCGATATAGACACCTTCATCAAGCTTGATACCGAGTTTTTTAGCCACTTCATGGGCAGTAGCGCGGTATTCTGGTGTGTAGGCTTTTGACATATCTGGAAAACGTGGACCAAAGTCATCCAAGTTTTCACCGATCAATGGGTTCTGACCAGTCATATTGATATGGTCAGTAATAGCCATCAATGTACCAGGTCCGAATCCGATACCTCCAGCAGCGTTGGTTACAAGAACCCCTTCACAACCAAGGACTTTCATCACGCGAACAGGGAAAGTGACAACTTCCAACGGATTTCCTTCATAGAAGTGGAAACGGCCTTGAAGCGCCAATACTTTGCGACCCGCCAAGTCTCCATAGACTAATTTACCAGCGTGGCCAACGACAGTTGAACGACCCCAGTTTGGAATCTCAGCGTAGTCTACCACTACTGCGTTTTCGATTTCTTCAGCTAATTCTCCAAGACCTGATCCAAGGATCAAACCGAACTCAGGAGCTTCAACTCCTTTACCTTTCAAATAAGCAGCTGTTTCATTGATTTTTTCTAATAATGACATTAATATTCCTCACCTATCTATTGTTTTATAAAGCAATAAACTAATTCTCAAAGGTATTTCTATTGCCTACTAGCCTATTATTACGATGCTATTTTTATTAGCTTAGTCCTGTCTTCTTACACCAATTTATCTAAGAAGCTTTCACCAATCATTGCCTTGTCCACTCCAAAGTTCTCAGCAACAGTAGCTGAAATATCGGCAAAGTGTCCAACAGGGATATGACCGTGACTACTTAAAGATTTTCCAAAAATTAAGAGAGGGATATATTCACGAGTATGGTCAGTACCAGCGTAGGTAGGGTCATTACCATGGTCAGCAGTAATCATGAGCAAGTCATCTTCACGCATATTTTCAATGATTTCAGGAATACGAGCATCAAACTCTTCCAAACAGTCGCGATAACCATGTGGATTACGACGGTGACCATAAAGAGCATCAAAGTCTACCAAGTTAGTAAATGAGAAACCTTCTTTAAAGTTTTCGTCCTTCAATGCTTTGACAAGATTATCTACCCCATGATTATTAGATTGATTGTGGCCCATGTCATGGTTGATTCCAGCTCCGTTGAAGATGTCGTTGATCTTACCAACAGAGTAAGTAGCAATTCCCGCTTCGTTAAGCTTATCAAGTACAGTTGGCTCGAATGGTGATACTGCGTAGTCATGACGGTTAGCAGTACGAGTGAAGTTTCCTGGTTCACCCACATACGGACGGGCAATGATACGTCCCAAGAGAGCAGGTCTATCTAAAGTAATAGAACGAGCATATTCACAAATGCGATAGAGTTCTTCCAATGGAATCACTTCTTCATGAGCAGCAATCTGCAATACTGGATCAGCAGAGGTATAGATAATTAGCTCGCCTGTTTCCATCTGACGAGGACCAAAGTCATCAATAACTGCTGTTCCTGAATAAGGTTTATTAGCCTCACGAATAACTTTACGTCCAGAAAACTCTTCAATCTGAGTCAAGATTTCTTCTGGGAAACCATTCCAGAAAGTATCAAATGGTTCAGTAATATTTAGTCCCATGATTTCCCAGTGGCCAGTCATCGTGTCTTTTCCAAGTGATACTTCCTCAAGTTTAGTATAATAGCCACTTGGATTTGCTTCCTGAGGAACTGTCTTCAAAGGAACACGACGTTCGATATTTCCCAGACCAATCTTAGCCATATTAGGGACTGTAAGTCCAACTGTTTTGGAAATATGTCCCAGAGTATCTGAAGCACCGTCTGGCACTCCAGCATTAACAAAGTTGTTAGCATCTGGTGCTGCACCAATACCAACTGAGTCCATAACTACTAAGTGAATACGATTAAATTTTGCCATAAGATCCTCCTTTTATTTATTAGCTTCTAAAACTTGAACACCAGCTTTTCCTGCTACAATAACCTTATCTACCATTTGGTTAAAGAGACCGTGCTCAACTACACCAACAATGTGGTCTAATTCACGGGCAAACTCAATAGGATTTTCAATCACACCCAAATCTAGGTCAATGATAAAATTCTTCATATCTGTAACAAAGCGTTGACCATCTTTCTGACGAAAGGCTGGTTTGTAACCTGCACGTTCAAAGCGACGGAAAACTTGCTCTGCACCATACTGGACAACTTCGACTGGAAGCTTAAAAGCTCCTAGCTTCTCAACCAATTTACTCTCATCAACTACCCAAATGTAGCTTTTTGTCGGTGTTGCAACGACCTTCTCCATAAGGAGAGCGCCCCCACCACCTTTAATACCATTAAAGTTTGGATCAACCTCATCTGCCCCATCAACTGTCACATCAACTAAGTCCACTTCATCAATGGATTTGAGTGGAATTCCCAAACCTTCTGCTTGCTGGCTGGTTACACTTGAAGTTGTTACTGCAATAATTTGCAGTCCTTCTTCTTTTATACGACGGCCAATTTCTTCAACAAAATAATAAGCGGTCGAACCTGTTCCAAGTCCAACTACCATACCATCTGTCACGAACTCAGCAGCCTTAATACCCGCCATCTTCTTTAGATTCTCCATTTTGACCTCCTTTGCATTTTTCAGGCGTTTGAACCGTAAAAAAAAGGTTCTTTGCCTAGCCAAAAGAATCAATCTGTTTATAGTATAGCACTATTTTATAGAACATGAAAGCATTTTCCTAATTTCTAATAATTTTTTGAAAATTGCCATAGTTAAATCAAAACCTTGCTCCCCTTTCGTTTTTGCGTTACAATTAAGGTAATTGATTTTAAAACACAAGGAAAAATACAGTATGATTACCAGAGAATTTGATACAATCGCTGCGATTTCTACTCCTCTTGGCGAAGGGGCTATCGGTATTGTCAGGTTAAGCGGGACTGACAGCTTTGCTATTGCCCAAAAAATCTTCAAAGGAAAAGATCTAAGTAAGGTAGCTAGCCACACGCTCAACTACGGCCATATTGTCGACCCTCAAAACCATGAAGTACTAGATGAAGTTATGGTCGGTGCTATGCGCTCACCCAAGACTTTTACACGCGAGGACATCATTGAAATAAACACTCACGGGGGAATTGCGGTTACTAATGAAATCCTGCAACTAGTTATCCGAGAAGGAGCTAGAATGGCAGAGCCTGGTGAGTTTACCAAGCGGGCCTTTTTGAATGGTCGAGTGGACCTGACTCAGGCTGAGGCAGTTATGGATATCATCCGCGCCAAGACCGATAAAGCCATGAACAATGCTGTCAAGCAGCTGGATGGGTCTCTCTCCAATCTTATCAACAATACTCGTCAGGAAATTCTCAACACTTTGGCTCAGGTCGAGGTCAACATTGACTATCCGGAGTACGACGATGTGGAAGAGATGACGACCCAATTGATGCGAGAGAAAACAGCTGAGTTCGAGGCTCTGCTAAGCAATCTTCTCAATACTGCAAGACGAGGTAAGATTTTACGCGAAGGCATTTCCACTGCTATCATCGGCAGACCTAATGTTGGCAAGTCCAGTCTGCTCAACAATCTCCTGCGCGAGGACAAGGCCATTGTGACTGATATCGAGGGTACGACTCGGGATGTGATTGAGGAGTATGTCAATATCAAGGGAGTACCGCTCAAGCTTATTGATACAGCAGGAATTCGGGAAACCGATGACCTTGTAGAACAAATTGGAGTTGAGCGCTCTAAAAAAGCTCTGCAGGAAGCCGACTTGGTCCTCTTAGTTCTCAATGCCAGCGAGCCTTTGACAGATCAGGACAAACAATTGCTTGAAATCAGCCAAGATAGCAATCGTATCGTCTTACTTAACAAGACTGACCTCGAAGAAAAGATTGAGCTGGACCAGCTGCCAGCAGATGCTATCAAGATTTCTGTCCTTCACAACCAAAATATCGACAAAATTGAAGAACGCATCAATCAACTCTTCTTTGAAAATGCTGGTATCGTCGAACAAGACGCCACCTACCTGTCTAACGCACGCCATATCTCCTTGATTGAAAAAGCTCTGGAAAGCCTGCAAGCCGTCAACCAAGGATTGGAAATGGGTATGCCGGTAGACCTTCTCCAAGTTGATATGACCCGTACTTGGGAAATCCTCGGTGAAATCACTGGTGACGCCGCACCAGACGAACTCATAACCCAACTCTTCAGCCAATTCTGCTTGGGTAAATAAGATTTCTATATAGGCATTAAACTCTATTTTAACAACACCTATCTATAATAAAATAAAAGGTATGATTCTTGTGTCCTACAAAGATTCATACCTTTTATTATTTATCGAAAGCTACTTAGAGAGTCTATTATAAGCTCTCCATTTAGTTCTTTATTTTAAAATCTCTTCTAGCTCTTTTTCGAGCGCTGCTTCGTCATGAAAGTTTAATATCACTTTTCTTACTTTTTGATTCTTATCGACTAGGTAAATTCCAGGAATTGATTGAACATGGAGGATATCCGCTGCTTTCTCACCTGCATCATAGTAATACGGGAAGGTATAGCCTTTCTCACTGACATACTGATCCGCTTGTTCCTTTGTTTCCTTATGAAAATCAAGCATATCCAACATGACAAAATTTATTTTATTTTTATACTTTTCGTATACTTTTTGAATTTCTGGTAGCTGTCGCTGACAATAAGGACACCAGCTAGCCCACTCTACTACCAGCATAGGCTTATCATAAAACTCTGAACTCTTCTTTAAAGCCCCTAGCTGATCTTCCATTTCAAACTCTGGCAATTGCTGACCTGTCAATACATGTTCTACAGCTGCACTTCCACTTGTCTGTGTAGAAGCTTTATCGTTCTTTTTAGTTCCAGAAAAATAAAGCATAGCAAAAACTGCCGCAACAATGACTCCTACAGTCAGAAAGGGCAACCACCATTTATCTTTTAACATTTTCTCACCTCATAATAATCCATCTCAAAATATTTAATAAATATAAGAGATTGCAGTCTATAAACGCTCAAAAAATATTGTTCTAAACTATTGAAAATATTTTTGTATAACGCGCCAGTAGTAAATTTATTATATCAGTTTCACTGTACCACATCAACAACTTTAACTTAAAAGATATACTAGAGCATTTTACAATCCATAACATCATTGTTTGAACTAATTCATCCATTAAAATGCTTGATTTATCAGAGTTTTCTCGCTTATAACTTGGCTAGTCTAAAGATATTGAGTACCATTCCCATTCTTCTCTATTTATATCTAAAACTGACTTCCATCTTCCTATCCAACTTCTTAAAAGTATTTCATTTTATAACAACTTAAAACGACATTTCAATAAGATAAGAATTTATCAAAAAAAAAGAGGTTATCCCTCTTATTTTCCTAAAATAAGCCCAGCAATTAAAGGACTGACAAAAACATACATTAAACCTGTCACTCCAATAGCCAAACCAGCCATAGCTCCCTCAACTTGACCATATTTAAAGGCCGCTCCTGTTCCGACTGCATGCCCTGTCCCCCCAAGTGCTAAGCCAATAGCAACCGGATCTTCAATTTTAAGAAGTTTTAAGATACTAGGACCCATTACACTCGTCAAAATCCCAGTAGCTACAACAACTACCAAAGTAATTGTTGTAATCCCCTGCATCTTATCCACAATACCAACTGCCATTGCAGTGGTTACTGACTTTGGAAACAAAGAAATAGCTAAGAAAAAGTCCATTCCAAAAAATTTTGCTACAAGTGCTGTAAAACTTGTATTTACCAAAACTGATAAAAAGATACCTAATAAGATACTTCTAGCGTGGTGTTTCATTAAATGGAAAGTCTTGTAAAGCGGAATCCCTAAAGCAACTGTCGAAGGTACAATCAGATTATTCAAGTATGATCCTCCGATATAATAATCCTTGTAAGAAATCCCAGTCCAAGATAAAAAGAGAATCACTAAAATTGTTGCCAGCAACAATGGGGTCGTCAAAGGATGTGGAAAACGTCTAAAAATCAACATTCCAATAAGATAAGCTAAGATAGACAAAGCCAAGCCAAACAAAGGATTAGTAACTACACTAGTCATGTCTTGCTCCCCTTTCTTCATAATCACCTTCATAACGTCTCTTAATAAACTGCACTGTATAGGCAATGACCACAACGTTCAGAACAATTGCCAAGACAACAATCAAAATGATGGGCAGGAGATATGGTGCTATGATATGAAATTTATCCATAATACCTACTGCTGCTGGCAAAAAAAGAATAGTCATATTTGCCAGTAAAAAATTACCAACCATATTTACATGACGTAGGCGTAGCCATTTGAATTCTAAAGCTAAAAATAACAAAATTAATCCGATGATGCTACCTGGAATTGGTAAGTGAAAAATAGTTGAAATTCCCTCTCCAAGTAACGAAATCGAAAAGATAATCATCAATTGTACGTATAATTTCATGAAGTCCCCTCACTTTTCTAAGTAACAGTCTACTACTTTTCAGAAAAATTTCAATATATTTTACAAAAATAAAAAGATGGAAACGAATCCATCTTTCTTCTGCATATGAGAAAGTCTAAATAGGAGTCCAATTTTAGATTTAGCCATCCAATCAGCCAAAAAATTCCAATCCTTTTAAGCCAACAAAAAAACGCCAATGGGCGCCTTATAAATATTACGGAAGACATGGGATTCGAACCCACGCACGCTTTTACACGCCTACTGCGTTTCCAACACAGCCTCTTAAGCCTCTTGAGTAATCTTCCATTTTTAAATATGGAGCCGGTGGGAGTCGAACCCACGTCCAAACATCTGCCAACACATTTGTCTACAACCATAGGCTATGTATTGTTTTAACTTGATTTTGACACATAACTCAAGCCCAAATCAAGCGAGTCTATCAATCTCTTGTAAAATCCCTAGACAAGATTCTACCGTAGCTTGCTAAAATAAGACCTGTCATCAGACACAAGCAATCCGAATCGGGTCACGCCTGCTGTTTTTTAGGCAGCTAAAGCGTAAGAAGTATTATTTTTTGCAGTTATATTTAACTGGCGTTTTACATCCGCAAGATGAGTCGCAAAATGTGCCACATAATGCCTGTCGAATCCGTAACGACCCCAAGACAATAGAATTATTATATCATATTTCAGCAAAATTGCAATTTTTTCAGATCAGATATTAATGATTTACTTTAGAAAAAAATCTCGAACCCAGTTAGATTCGAGATTAATTTTTATTTGATTCCAAGTGCAATTCTTGCGTAACGGCTCATTTTTTCAACAGTCCAAGCGGGATACCAAACTAGCTTAACTTCAACCTTAGTTACTTCTGGAATTTCTTCAAGAGCATCGTGGATTTGATCTGTCAGTAGATCAGCCAAAGGACATCCCATAGTTGTTAGAGTCATGTCGATTTCTGTCTCACCATTTTCTTCGTTGAAACGAATTTCATAGATCAATCCCAAATTGACAATATCAATCCCCAACTCAGGGTCGATTACTTGTTCCAAACTTTCAAGAATGCGGTTTTTAATGTCATCAATTTCTTCTGCTGTATATTTTTGCTCTGCCATCCTATCATCTCCTATTTAGTTCATATCTGTAGAATCAACATTTCATCATTTTTTAATCTTCAATGAAATCACGGAGTGGCTTGCTACGACTTGGGTGGCGTAGTTTACGTAGGGCTTTAGCTTCGATTTGGCGGATGCGTTCACGGGTCACATTGAAGACTTTACCAACATCTTCCAAGGTCCGCATTTTCCCATCATCCAAACCAAAACGCAGACGAAGAACATTTTCTTCACGATCTGTAAGGGTGTCTAAAACTTCATCCAGCTGCTCACGAAGAACAACACGAGTTGTATAATCAACTGGATTTTCAATTACTTCGTCTTCGATAAAGTCACCCAGATGGCTATCATCTTCCTCACCGATAGGTGTTTCCAGCGAAACTGGCTCCTGAGCAATCTTAAGAATCTCACGAACCTTATCTGGTGTCATATCCATACGCTCAGCAATCTGCTCAGGTGTTGGATCTTGACCTAATTCTTGCAAGAGATTACGTTGCTCACGAACTAGCTTGTTAATCGTTTCTACCATGTGAACTGGAATTCGGATTGTTCTAGCTTGGTCAGCGATCGCACGAGTAATGGCCTGACGGATCCACCAAGTTGCATATGTTGAAAACTTAAATCCTTTGGTATAGTCAAACTTGTCAACAGCCTTCATCAAGCCCATATTTCCTTCTTGGATCAAGTCAAGGAACTGCATGCCACGTCCAACATAACGCTTTGCAATAGAAACTACCAAGCGAAGGTTGGCTTCAGCCAAACGTTGCTTAGCCTCAGTATCCCCCTGCTCTACCAAGATTGCCAATTCTTGCTCTTCTTCGTTTGTCAAAAGTGGAACGACTCCAATTTCTTTCAAGTACATACGAACAGGATCGTTGACTTTAGCTGAATTGCTACCTAAAAGTTCTTCATCAGTCAGCTCTGCTTCTTCCTCTTCGTTGTGTAAAACACGTGCACTTGGATTCCCTTCTTTATCTGTGATAGAGATCCCTGCATCTTGGATACGTTGCAATAGATCTTCGATACCATCTGCATCTAAGGTAAAAGGAATAATCAATTTATCATTAATTTCATCATCAATTGCCGTACCAGTTTTTTTATGGTTTCGAATAAATTCTGCAACTTGTACGTCAAATGTTGTTACTTCTTTTTGTTTTGTAGCCATTCCTACTCCATTCTTCTTTTCTGAGCGATCAAGCGCTCCAGTTCTTCAATAGCCGTATCAACATCACCATTATGAGATGCTTCTCGGACTTTTTTCCCAATTATTTGATTTTCCTTACGGAGCAATTCTTTATCTCTGATAGACTCTACTTCTGCCAATTCATTATCCGCAATTTCGCTAGGTAAATCTTCTTCTAAAATACGATACCAGGCTTGCTGGACCCCATCTGATTGCTCGGACAAATCTTGTGATGTCACTTCACCATTTTCGCAAAGTATCTGGTATAGAATCTGTAATTCAGGTGTTGCAAACTGAAAATCCTCTCTCAAACGGTAATCATTCAAAACAATAGGATATTCAATCATTCGATTAAGAAGGTGATTCTCAGCTTTTACTAAACGAGACACTTGCTTAGAAAGCGGAAGATTTGTCTGAAAATGAGGCTGTTGATAAACCTGTTCTTGCTGACTCTTTCGATTACTCAAGCGACTATTGTTAACAGCCTGCTCAACTTGCTGGTAATCGAAGTCTGGTAGAAGTTCTGCCAGCATATAAATATAAGAATTTTGCGCCGTAATTGATGAGGTCTGAGCAATGATCGGAGCCATTTTCTCAACAAATTCAATCTGAGCTTGCAAATTCTCTGTATTTTCCGGTTTCAGATAGCGAATTAGAAACTCCACATCACTTATCCGAGTTTTGGTTAGCAAATGTTGTAGTTCTTCAGGAGAATTTTTTTGAACAAATTCATCTGGATCCATCTGATCTGGAATAGAGACAATCTCAACAGCCAAGTCTTTTAATTCATCCAAAGCTTTAACAGTTGCTGCCTGTCCAGCCTTATCACCATCGTAAGATAAGATGACCTTTTTACAATACTTGCTAAGATGCTGAACATGTTCATGTGTCAAGGCCGTCCCCATTGATGCAACTGCATTTTCTATTCCTGCCCGGTAAGCAGCAATGACATCCATGAAACCTTCCATCAGATAGACTTCATGACTTTTCTTTATGGTTGGTTTTGCCTTGTCCAAATGATAGAGTTCGTAACTCTTATTGAAAATAGCTGTGCTGCGACTATTTTTATACTTAGCTTGATGACCATCAGTCTGAGGAGATTCTTTCCAAATCCTTCCGGAAAATGCTACTACTTGGCCATTATCATTGGCCAAAGGAAACATGATACGATTTTGAAAAGCATCATAAACTAGATTACTTTCTGCTAGATTAAACAGACCCGAATTCATAATGGTTGCTTCATCAAATTTTCCAACCATACTCTGATAAAGATAGTTGCCCTCACTAGGGGCTAAACCAATCTGAAAATGCTTAATGATCTCATCAGTCAATCCACGTTTGTAAAGATAAGATCTGGCTTTTTCTCCCATCTTGGTCGTCATCAAGACAGCGTGATAAAATTTTGCAGCCTCAGTATGAATATCATAGAGAGCTTGATGCGGGTGTTGTCTTTTTGGTTGGGATAGATCATTTTTATCAACTGCAAGTTGAATACCCGATCGTTCAGCAATTATTTGGACAGCTTCCATAAATGAAACGCCACGATATTCTTCGATAAACTTAAAAACATCTCCCGACTTGCCGCAACCAAAACAGTGGTAAAACTGCTTATCTTCAACGACATTAAAGGAAGGTGTCTTTTCTCCATGAAATGGACATAGTCCAAGAAAGTTGCGTCCAGCCTTAGTCAGAGCAACAACTTCTCCTATGACTTCGACGATATTGACGCTGTTTTTAATATCAGAAATGATTTCTTTATCAATCACCCGACAATACCTCCAATTTACCATAGAATACTATGTTATATTTTATAATAAATTAACAAAAAAGTAAAATATCAGCTACAGATTTACAAATAAATATACTTTAAAAGATAGACATGAAAATTTAACAATCCTATAAAACCAACCACTTGCAAAAGGTTGTTATTTTCATTATAATAGAGACTGATTAAAAAAAGGAGATATTTCTATGTTAAAAGAGTTAAAAAGCTTTTTACTTCGTGGCAACGTAGTTGACCTAGCTGTTGCTGTTATCATTGGTGCTGCTTTTGGTGCAATTGTTACTTCAATAGTAAATGACATTATCACACCACTTATTTTAAACCCAGCCTTGAGCGCTGCTGGTGTAGATAAAATTGCTGAATTATCTTGGAACGGTATTGCCTATGGTAACTTCCTAAGTGCGGTTATTAACTTCCTTGTTATCGGAACAGTTCTTTTCTTCATTGTTAAGGCTGCTGAAAAAGCTCAAAGCTTCGGTAAAAAACAAGAAGAAGTTGTCGAAGAAGAACCAGCTCCAACTGAACTTGAAGTACTTCAAGAAATCAAAGCTTTGCTTGAAAAAAAATAATATAACGAAAAACCTGAAAGTATATGTTCAGGTTTTTTTATTGCATTCCTACAATAACGCAATAGCTCTTTAACAAAAAAACAGCCTAAGGGCTGTTTTTTATTTCAATTAGAATTTCTTGCGCTTACGAGCTGCTTCTGATTTACGTTTACGTTTTACAGAAGGCTTTTCATAGAATTCACGTTTGCGTGTTTCTTGAAGAGTACCAGCTTTAGTAACAGCGCGTTTGAAACGGCGAAGAGCGTCATCAAGAGATTCGTTCTTACGTACTACTGTTTTTGACATGTTTTTCACTCCCTTCAAGTTCAGAATCTAGTTAATGATATCATATTAGGGAATTCATGTCAAGTTTTTATTGAATACTATGTGTCTGTTCTTTTGAGATTTTAAAAAATTACTCTAAAATTCACTTTACAATGTTTTTTTCTTTTTAGCAGCTTTGGAAATAGTCATTGACAAAACCTTATCATAGACTAGAAACTGCTGCATGAGCTTACTATCACTTATCTCCGGTAATAAATCAATGACGTATTCCAACTTGATCAATTGCTTTTCAGCTGCTTCAATTGATGTCATTTCAACACTTTTACAGTTAGCTGAAAAAATAGCTTCAAAGAGCAATTCATAATCAAAATTAGCTGGAACCTTCATTTCCACATATCGTCTTGTCTGGCTAACAGAAGTAAAATTCATTTTTTCAAAAATCAACCAAACAAAGGAAATTGATAGGGTAAAAACGACAGCTAAAGCAACAAATCCCATCCCTGTTGTAATTCCGATGGCTGTTGCCATAAAGACTGCCAAGAGCTCTTTTGATCCTCCTGCAGCAGATCGAAAGCGAATCAAACTGAAAGTTCCTGCTACTGCAACACTGGTACCTAAATTCCCATTAACTAAGAAAATGATAATAGAAATAATAGCAGGTAACAGAGACAAAGTAATCACAAATTCTTTTGTATAAATCGTTTGACGTTTATATACCTTTGCTAAAACAATCCCTAAAATCAAGCTTGTGATCATTGAAAAAATCAGAGCTAAGGGATTAATTTTCACTTCAGCCGAGGAATAAATACTATTAAATAACTGATTGAGCATTGAGATCTCCTTAAGACTTGACTGTGTGGCTTAATCTTTCTCTTGTCTGTAGATATGCTTTGCCATATTTTGAGAAGGATTGATCTATAAGACCAAATTTATTGAGAATGTCAGCCATCCATTGAGGATATTGACCAGGGACCTTAATTTCCATAATGACTTTTCCATCTTCTAGCAAAGGCCAGCCATAGCGTCCAGAAGTCAACTCAACATCATAATCTCTATATCGAATATTTGAATCAACGGTCACACGCACCTTCTTATCCTCTAATCCTTTCATAGAATAACGATCATAGCTAATCACCATTTTGGGTTTTAAATCTAGATAGCGTTCTTGTAATGCTTCTACTTCTGCCTTCACTCGATCATCAGAAATAGTCGCATCAGCTAATCCATTTTCAATGAAATTTACAACAGAAACTGGATTAGAGACTAGGCGATACTTAAATCCTACTTCTTCAGACTTTTTCTTAATTTCTAAGAAAACTTGGCAATCATCTGTAGGTTGCTCTGCATAAGTTCTCATACGTAACTTTTCACGCCCACCTTTGCGAGCAATTGAATCTTGAATCATCTGAAAATCATCATTATCAAAATAGATATTTGTTATAGTGGATCTTGCATAGTCATCAGCAATAAAATAAGGCGCCATCTCAGCCTCTAAACGCTCTAATGTGGCCCGGTCTAAGATATACTTAGTCTCGATACGCTGAAAGTTTGTTTGAATCTTCTTTTGTTTCATGGGGATTCTCCTTTTGTTCTACAAATGTAGTTTAATGATTTAAAAGAAAGAGAGCGGCTGCTCAAATTTTAAAAATTTTATTTCTACATTTGTCGTTTATGGTTATATTCTACACTTGTAGATTTAGTTTGTCAAGAGATTTTTCAAAAAATATAAAACTCTACCCATCAAGGTTCTTATCAAACCCAAATAGGTAGAGTTAATTTTAATCGTCATCCTTATCATCATCGTCGTCTTTATCGTCATCATCTCGAGAAGATGACGTCTGACTCTTACTTGGAGATGGAACTGTTGTGACACTCGAACTACTACTAGGCGTCGTCACAGCTGGCTGATTAGTATCTGTTGAAGTATGATTAGAACTTGGGACTTCTTTCTCAACTGTCACAGTCTTTTCGACAACAGTATGTTGTTTAGATTTTAAAACTTTTCCATTCTTTGCATTGATTAGAACCTCATGGGCAGTTTGACCGTGAGAAAAATAGATTTGGTAATTGTCTTTATCTCGAACAATTTTTAAATCTTTAATATCTTTTTGGCCAAGACCTGAATCTTTCAAGGCAACAGCCAAAGCCTGATCTTGACTATATTCTTTGGATACTTTTTGACTGGTTACTTTCTGTGTTTGTTGAACATTAATTGCAGAAGTTTCAATAGCAAAGACCGAGCTAGTCAAAAGCAAGAGAACTGAAACGGCTACTACGAAAACAGTAGACCATAACTTCTTAGGTAGACGGCTATCCATAATGCTGATAATCCTTCTCTTTAGATTAAATTTTTCAGAGTAAAAGCAGGTCGTCAGAGCAATCGGCGTCTTTTTACTGCGATCAATCATGGTTAAAATGGTCTCTCCATAAAAAGTCCGGTAGTGCATATCCTGATCATTTAAGACGTCATAATCACAATACATTTCTCCTACTTCTTGGGTTTCACGACAGGCTAGACGGACTATTGGATTAAACCAATGAAGGCTTTTAACAAGGATTGCCAAAAGATTAACCAAGACATCATGGTGTTTGTAGTGCGTCAGTTCATGCCTGAAAACCAGTTGTAGCTCCTCTTCGGTGTAGTCTGATTCTGGTAATACAATCAATATATCTCTGAAACCAATCAACATAGGGCTTTGTGACATAGGATAGTGAAGCAAACGAACCTTGTTTTTTACTCCCATTTCTTCTTGAATCTTTTGTAATTGAGCCAAAGTCCCTTCATCCTCAACAGGGGTCCCCCAGCGTTTCAGCATCTTTCTAAAAAGAATGTAGGAATAAGCATATCGTGCAATGCTAAAGACAAACCCTAGCAACCATATAGCAATAAGAATCTCGAACCAAGGCAAATTTAGAAAAGCTTGCCATAGATTGGGCTGAATCGTTTTTTCAGAAACTTGAGAAGGCACTTGCGCAGTTCCAGAAGAAAGCTGTGTAGCCACTGTATTGATAGTCGATCCTGCATTCATCCGAATCAAACCTGAACCAAACTGAGGGCGGAATGGGAAGAGAAAACTAAGCAAAACCAAAAACCAAATGACATATTTTGCTCTGGCTGAGACTCTCGTCTTAAAAAGCGCAAAAAGTAAACTAAGCAAGATTACTAAAATCGAGGTAGAAACGCTAGTTAACAAAAAAGATAAAAGGAATTGCTTCATGGTGATAACTCCACTTATTTATTCTGATCAAGTAAACTCCTCAACTCGTCTAATTCATTGTCTGACAATGAATTAGATGAAAAGAGAGTTTTAACAAGGCCACCCATGGAATGACCACTATAACGCTTCAGAAAATCTGAAGTTTCTACTTCTAAGTATTCATCCTCTGAGATAATGGCCGTATACTGTCTTTCACGTCCCTTACGGACACTTTCTAAAAAGCCTTTTTCCGTTAAACGAGCCAAGACAGTTAACAGGGTCTGGGGTTTCCAATGGTTATCTTCGCCCAGTTTTTCCATAATTTGGGCAGATGTTGTTGGGTTTGGCAATTGCCAAATTACTTTTAAAATAGTAAATTCTCCGTCAGGCAAACGTTTAATGGATGTTTTCATAGTCTTCCCGTCTTTCTATATTCTATTCTTACCTTTATTCTACACTTGTCTAATTAAAAAGTCAATCATTATGAAAAAAAGAGTGAGAAATAAATATTCCCCACTTTTTTAGAAAAATATACTTAATAAGGTTAGTATAGCCAATCCTCCCTGCTTAAGCAAGATTTTAGGATCACTAGTCAATGCTCCATAGGCCGCCACTAAGATAATGTAAATCATAAAGATAGCCATCCAAAAAGAATCTTGGGTAAAAGCAGCTAGTAAAACTAAGACAGCAATCAAACCATTATAGACTCCTTGGTTTTTAAAAAGAGTATTAACTGATTCTCTCTCAAGCTCCTCCTGAGTCATGTTAAAGACTCGGGCTGTTGATTTTGAAGCTGTTGCAAAGGTCTCCAAATACATGATATAAAAAAATTCTAAAGAAACTAAAATTGCCAAAGCAACTGTAAAAATAGACATCTTGTCCTCCTTCTTTTAAAATCTAATTTAATCAGTATAACATAGAAATCAACATGAAAGGCAAATCTTGCTCAAAACGTATACATATCACTTTTAAAGGTCAAATAAAAAACATAAATAAAATAGGCGTAGCAAAAACCAGCATTTTCTGAATAGATGTGGTAAAATTTTTTTGGAAAATGGAGGTAAATTATGTTAACTTATGATTTGATTGTTATCGGCTTTGGTAAGGCTGGTAAAACTTTGGCAGCTAAAATGGCAACCCAAGGAAAAAAAGTTGCCTTGATTGAGCGAAGCAAGGCTATGTATGGGGGGACCTGTATCAATATCGCCTGCATCCCAACCAAAACTCTCTTAGTCGCAGCTGAAAAAGGCTTAACTTTTGACCAAGTCATGGCTGAAAAGAATGCTGTAACTAGTCGCCTTAATAGTAAAAACTATGCCGGAGTTAGCGGTGCTGGTGTCGACATCATCGATGGCGAAGCTCATTTCCTTTCCAATAAAGTCATCGAGATTGTAGCTGGAGATGAGAAAAAGGAACTGACAGCTGAAACCATTGTCATCAATACTGGTGCTGTTTCCAATGTCCTACCAATTCCTGGATTGACTGAAACTAAAAATGTTTATGATTCAACAGGTATCCAAAACCTGAAAGAACTTCCTAAACGCTTGGGAGTTCTAGGTGGTGGTAACATTGGCCTAGAATTTGCTGGACTATACAATAAATTAGGCAGTCAAGTAACTGTTCTGGATGCTGCCCCTGTCTTTCTCCCTCGAGTAGAGCCTTCTATCGCTGCTCTGGCTAAGCAATACATGAAAGAAGACGGAATCCAGCTCTTACAAAATGTTCGTACCACACAAGTTAAAAATGACGGCGATGAAGTTGTCGTTGTGACAGAAGATGGAGAATTTCACTTTGACGCCCTGCTCTATGCTACTGGTCGCAAGCCAAATGTTGAACCGCTTCATCTGGAAAATACTGACATTGAGCTGACAGAACGCGGAGCTATTAAGGTCGATAAGCATTTGGAGACATCTGTACCCGGCGTTTTTGCAGTGGGCGACGTCAATGGCGGTCTGCAGTTCACTTATATCTCACTGGATGATTTCCGTATCCTTTATAGCTATCTGGCTGGCGACGGCAGCTACACACTGGAAGACCGTAAAAATGTCCCTACCAGCATGTTTATCACACCGCCTTTGGCTCAAATCGGATTGACTGAAAAGGAAGCGCAAGAACAAGGACTTCCGATTGCAGTTAAGGAGATTCCAGTCGCAGCAATGCCCCGCGGACATGTCAATGCTGACTTGCGCGGTGCTTTCAAGGCTGTTGTCAACACTGAAACCAAGGAAATCGTTGGAGCGACTATCTTCTCAGCTGGAGCTCAGGAAATTATCAATATCCTGACTGTAGCCATGGATAATAAAATTCCTTACACTTACTTTAGCAAGCAAATCTTCACCCACCCAACGCTGGCTGAAAACCTCAATGATTTATTTGCTATCTAATTTGAAGCCCCAGCTGGGGCTTTTAATATTAGGTAAACATATTCACTTACATTTCTCCTCCTTTTTGTGGTACAATAATGCTAGTTTATTTTAAAAAGATTGAGGAAAATTATGTCTGAACTGTATGATATTACGATTGTCGGTGGCGGTCCAGTTGGCCTATTCGCAGCTTTTTACGCTCATCTGCGCCAAGCCAAGGTTAAAATCATTGATTCCCTGCCTCAGCTGGGTGGTCAGCCAGCCATTCTCTATCCAGAGAAGAAGATTCTGGATGTGCCAGGCTTTACCAATCTAACCGGAGAAGAGTTGACTCATCGTCTGATTGAGCAGCTGGAAACTTTCCAGACTGAAATCTGCCTCAATGAAACAGTGCTGGATATCGTCAAAGGTGAAGAAGGATTCACTATTACAACTTCTAAAAACCAACATCAGACCAAAACAATTATCATCGCCATGGGAGGTGGTGCTTTCAAACCGAGAGCTTTGGAGCTAGATGATGCTGAGAGCTACAGCAACCTCCACTATCATGTGTCAAATATCAGCCAGTACGCTGGCAAAAAGGTTGTTGTTCTAGGCGGTGGCGACTCAGCTGTTGACTGGGCGCTAGCTTTTGAAAAAATCGCAGAAACCAGCCTGGTTCACCGTCGGGATAACTTCCGAGCTTTGGAGCATAGTGTGGAAGAACTCAAGGCTTCTAGTGTTAAGATTAAGACACCATTTGTACCTAGTCGATTGGTCGGTGAAAATGGCAAGATTACCCACTTGGAAATCAGCCAAGTCAAGGGAGAGGAAAGTCAGCTTTTACCTCTAGATCATCTCTTTGTCAATTACGGTTTTAAATCCTCTGTCGGCAATCTCAAAGATTGGGGCCTAGAGCTCAACCGTCACAAGATTTTGGTCAATAGCAAGCAAGAAACCTCCGTACCAGGTATCTATGCAGCTGGGGACTGCTGCAGCTACGAAGGTAAGATCGACTTAATTGCGACTGGACTGGGTGAGGCACCTACTGCTATCAACAATGCTATTAACCATATCTATCCTGAGCAAAAAGTCCAACCCAAACATTCAACAAGCTTATAATATAAAAACGCAATCGAGGTTGGGATATACTGTCTCAGCCTTGTTTTCTATTGACTTTCTTAGTTCCTTCTGCTAAACTGTAGTCAAGTATATTTCGGAGGTACACGGAGACATGAAAAATTAAGTCTATTTTTTAAAGGAAACTTTATTTAGTAGATTTTGTCATGTTTCTGCATATCCGCGGGATGTTCATTTTTTGTGCTTTCTAGCTTCTATTTGCTTATCTTTAGATTAATCCTGTCGCTCCTATGACAGTATAAGCTGGAAGCCTATGAACGAATAATCCTACTTGGACACTCCTGTGTCTGCTTTGTGCAATTAAAAACAGCTCTGCTAAATAAAGCAGGGCTGTATTTTGTGTTAAAAAACGAAGGAGACATCTATGCTTCAAATAAGAAATCTAACCATCACCCACCTAAAAGACCTGAAGGAGTTAGTCAAAGATTTGTCACTGACTGTTAATCAAGGAGACAAGGTCGCTATTATCGGTGAGGAGGGCAATGGCAAGTCCACCCTGCTCAAGCTCTTGCTAGACGAGCGACTGGTCAGCTCCTATGTCAGCTACAGCGGACAAATTGATAAGTCCTATACTGCTGCTGTCTACCTGCCCCAGCAGTTGCCTTCAGAAGATGCCCAACTGACGCTCAATGATTATTTCTTTGCTGATTTTGAGACTGAGCTGGACTATGCCAAGCTCTACCGCTATGCTGGGGAGCTCAACTTTGACAGCCAGCGTTTTGCCAGTCAGCAGCAGCTCTCTAGCCTATCTGGAGGAGAAAAGCTTAAAGTCCAGCTCATCAAGAAACTAGCCAGTGATTGGGACATTCTCTTTCTTGACGAGCCCTCTAATGACCTTGATCTCGAAACTCTAACTTGGCTGGAAAACTTTATCAGCCACAGCCAGAGAACGGTCCTTTTCGTCTCTCACGACGAGCACTTTCTCGCTCAAGCCGCAACTAAGATTGTTCATCTGGAGCGAATCAAAAAGAAACAGGAGGCCAGAACCAGCGTCAAGAGTCTGGACTATGAAAATTACCGCCAGCAGCGTCAGGAGGCTTTTGAGAAACAAGGACAACTGGCACGGAAAGAGCGGGAAGAACACGCCAAGACCATGGAAAAACACCGACGGGTTAAGCAGAGTGTGGAGCATACTTTACGAAACACCCATGACGCTACTGCAGGTCGACTGGTGGCTAAGAAGATGAAAAATATTCTCTCGCAGGGCAAACGATTTGAAAAGGCAGGCGCTGAAATGACTGAAATCCCAACACAGGAAGATGCCATCAGTCTTCACTTCTCAGATATAGAAGCTCTGCCATTGACCAAAAGAATCCTGAAATTAGAAGGAATGAAACTGGAAACAAACGAACGACAACTGGCGGAGAACCTGACTCTGGAGGTCTGCGGTCAGGAAAAAATCGGACTGATTGGTGCTAATGGTGCAGGCAAATCTACTCTGCTTAAGGAAATATGGAAGATCCTGCGTGAGCGGACAGATATGCTAGTAGGCTACATGCCCCAGCATTATGGCGACTTGCTAACTGATGGAAGCAGTCCCTTGGACTTTCTGGCTCCCTCTGGCGACAAGGCTCAGGAGGAGAAAATCCTGACTCATCTAGCTAGTCTCCAGTTCACGCGCGACGAGGCTCGCCACCCGATTGGGCAGCTTTCTGGTGGCCAAAAAGCCAAGCTCCTTCTGCTCAAACTAGTCTTAGACCGTCCCAATGTCCTCCTTCTGGACGAGCCAACCCGCAACTTCTCTCCCACCTCTCAGCCTCAGGTTCGCCAGCTTTTGGCGACCTATCCTGGCGCCATTATCGCTGTCTCCCACGATCGTATCTTCCTCAAAGAAGTCTGCCAGAAGATTTATAGACTGACGGAGGAGGGATTGGAAGAAGTTGAACTATAAGCAAAAGAGGCTGGGACAAAAGTCCGACCTCAAATATAAAAAGCAAACAAAACTAGTTTTCTGGTAATCAGAATTCTGCTTTGTTCGCTTTTCGCATTTAATTATAGATTAGAAGGGCTTAATAATTAAGATTTTTAAAAATTGAAATTTTTTTGTCTCAAACTCTTTTTTGTAGCAAAGAGACTATTGTCCCAGACTCTTTTACTCTATTATTGAGACTTACCAAAAGAAAAATTAACTTAACAGGTATTTCTACTGCAACTTTTAACACATTCATTAACTACATTAGAAATAAGAGAAAGGCAATTCGAAACAGAGACAGGGCGAGCAAATGAAGGGGGTAAAACCAGTAAAATACTTTTCCAATATTGGCCCCTTTTTGACCGTTGTAGAAAGAGGTCACGAGGAGAAACAGAAGACAGGTGGCAGCCAGATCAGCCAGACCATCATAGGAGAAATTGAAGACCAAAATTAGGATTTGCACACTGTTCAGTACCAAGACACCGCCAATTTTTCGGAAGATTGGGTCTTTAATCTTTGCAAAGGCATAGATACCAAAAACTCCTCCCGTCAGTCCGCCGTCAGCGATAATGGACAGAGTAAAACAGAGTAGAATAATTAGAACTTTTCTCCAGGTTGCTGTTTGCTGATCACTGTAATAAAGAGCACAGAGCCCCAAAAAGAGAGTAACAACCGTATTTTGCATGATAAAGCCAAGACCAGTAACCCAGCCCATCAGAGAGAAAGGGATGATACTGATAAGAGCCAGCAGCCCCAATCGTCTCATATACTTGCTCACATCATGACTGTGCCGATATCCTTCCGCGATACAAAAGGCAAAGACTGGAAAAGCCAGGCGGCCTATTATGTGCATACTATTGGCCGGCCAGTTAGGAGAGAGAATATTCATATTGGTAGCCAGTGGAAAAGATACCCAGGCGATATGGTCAATCAGCATGGCAAGCATAGCAAGCAGTTTCAAACTGCTATTGTCAATTATTTTTTTCATAGGATCCTCCTTTTTCCTTTCCTATGATACAAGAAAGAGGTTCTTTTTTCCATTTCTTTAGCTTACATTTCTCTCATTTTTCTTACAATTTTGTAAGTTGGAATTTCACCTTTTTACCTCATCGATGAATACTTCTGATTTTTCTTGACAAATAAGACTGAACGAGGCTGGGACAAAAAGATTTTGATTTTAGGAATTCTTTATTATAAATTTTTAAAATCGATAGATTAGACAAAAAAGTGAACAAGACAGACTTCTGAGTGTCAGATAACTCCGTTTTGTTCGCTTTTTATATTTAAGGTTAGACTTTTGTCCCAGCCTCTTTTATCGTTTTAACTATAAAGTAAGTTTTCTAAGATTAGAGCTATGCAATCTAACGAGGTCTTCCTTAAAACAGTTATCTCTTCGTCTGAATGCGAGGAATACAAAATTTCATCTACAATAGAGGTGATAAAATTAAATAGGATATTAGAAATAGATTTTAGATTTGTTATTTCTTTATTACCTACATAATGTTTCAAACATTGATAAGTGAGTTCTTTCATTTTATCATTGTGCTGATCCTGTATTTCCTTAACCTCAGGAATGGAATAAGAAAGCATCTCAATTTGCGCGTGAAACTCTTTATCTTCTAAACTAATTAAATTATCAATTAATTCTTCAATCCAGCCTTTGTAATCACTACTGAATAGCTCCAAATTTTCACTAGTATTCAGTTGGTTAAAGATTACAATAAACGATTCATTGTAGTCTTTTAATATTAAAGATAAAATCTCTTCTTTATTTGAAAAATAAGAATATAGTGTCCCTATTGAAATCCCCGCTTCTTTTGCAATTTCATTTGTGGTAACATTAAAATAATTCTTTTTTGCAAATAATTCTTTCGAAACAGCTAAAATCGTGTTTAATTTATCTAAACTTCTTTTTTGAACAGGTTTTCGAACTAGTTTCTTCGACAATACTTTCATCCCTTCTAAGCAATCTTTCTCTTATGATATCACACTTCCAGTAAAAATTCTTTTAAATGCCATGAATAGCAATAATATGCTATTTTATTTTTTAAAAAATGAGTAAATGCTCATTTTTTCTTGACAGAAAAATAAAAAGGAGTACAATTAAACATGAGTTAAAACTCATGTTTAAGAAAGGAGAATTGCAATGAATAAAAAAACTATAATAACTATTGCAATGTGTTTAGCTATTTTCTTAGTCATGCTTGACACAACTATCATGAACATTACGTTGCCTGCTATACAGAAAGGACTAAATATTGGGCTTGACAGTTTATCTTGGGCTTTAAACATTTATACCATTATTTTTGCTACATGTACTATCCCATTGAGTAAATTAGCAGATATTTACGGGAAAGGAAAAATTCTTATTATTGGATTAGTACTCTTTGGTATCGGAAGTTTAATTTCTGGATTGGCAATGGAATTTTATCAGCTTATTTTAGGTAGAGTTATTGCTAGTCTAGGAGCATCAATCTTATTACCAGTAGGAAATATACTAGGAATTTCTTCTTGGAAAGTTGAAGATAGATTTAAAATCGTTGCCGCTTTAGGACTCACTCAAGGAGGAGCAGCTGCAATTGGTCCTACACTTGGAGGTATTATTACCGATAGCTTATCTTGGCATTGGATATTCTTTATAAATATTCCCATTGTTATAATTGCTCTTCTATTATTGATAAAATCTTTTGACTTTAAAAAAGATACTACAGTTTCAACCAGAATTGATTGGTATGGTAGTTTGATTTCTATGATATCGCTTTGCTTATTGACTCTCGGGTTAATTAAAGTAAGAGATTGGGGTTTCAATGACTGGAAGACCATCACCTGCTTTAGTATTTCTATCATCACAGGTTTTCTATTTATTATTATAGAAAAACAAAATTCCTCTCCAATGATTAATCTGAATTTATTCAGGATCAAAGAATTTTCATCTGCCTCATTAGTCGCATTTATTGCTCAATTTTTCTACATTGGAGTTATTGTTATTCTACCAACCTTCTTTACTACTGTTCAAGGGAAGAGCGAATTAGATGCTGCTCTAATACTACTCCCGATGTCATTAACTGTTTTCATTTTTGGAGGCTTGGGAAGCCTAGCAATTAATAAACTTGGTCCTCGCTTATTGGTATTTATTGGTCTGCTAGCAATTCTTATTTCTTACATATTATTGATAACATTAGATCCTAACAATACACTAACCATGAGTTTTTCAACATTAGTTTTGGGGATTGGCTTTGGTATTATTGCAGGGCCTATTAATGTTTTAGCAGCTTCTACATTAGATGGAGAATTGTTAACGGCTTCTCAAAGCGTCATTAGTGTTGTAAGGCAAATTGGATCAGTTATAGGAGTTTCCGTATTTATCTCTATACTTACAAATAATATCAAAATTCTAACGGTCCATACTCCTCAGAAAATATCCGAAGCTTACCTATCTATCTATAAAGTATGGATTCCTTATCTATTCGCCCTACTTCTCCTTTCCTTATTATTTGCAAAACGGGATATTTATTTACAAACAAAGGATATAAAACATGAAAAGAATTGAAATTGATGTAAGCCGAACTGACTTTGAAGTAAAAAAAGGAAAAGAATTCAAATTATCCTTTAAAAATTGCTCCCGAGAGGATTATAAAAATATAATCAATGATTCCGAATTTATCCTGAAAGAAATGAATGTATTTAAAACAATCTGTTTCTGGATGATTCCCAAAATCACTATTTCGATTCCTTTCAACAAGGTTGAGACTTACAACGTTAAAGTTGAAGATAGCACAGCAACATTTCAATGGCTCAAAGCTGATGATATTAATCTATATACAGCTAGAGGGAGTGTTTTTATTAACAATCTAGAATGTAATACTTGTAATTTAGCTTGTGGCATGGGGAATACATCGCTTCAAGGTACTATTCAACAGAACGCTAATTTCACATGTGATATGGGAAATATAATTTTTCCGGGATATCAGATATCCTCCTCTTACAAATTGAAAGTCAATAGTGGCCTTATCACTATAAATGGTCTTAGCTATACGAATACCTCTCTTAAGCAAAAAAATACTAATTGTGAGTCTCCTATCTTTGATCTAAACTGCAATATGGGAAATATAACTATTTCATAGACTGATTTTTAGCAGAAAACAAGTTAGGCAAACTTGGTCTATAAGCAAAAAGAGTTGGAAATTCCAACTCTTTAAGTCTTGTTTAGCATCAATCTGTGAACTTTAATAAAGCTTCCCTTCTACTCCTGCGCCGTCTGCATTTGGTAATAAACGCCTCTGGCTGCCATGAGCTCCTGATGATTACCATGTTCGACGATATTGCCGTCTACCATGACGAGGATGATGTCCGCATTTTGAATAGTGGACAGACGATGGGCGATGATAAAGCTAGTCCGTCCCACCATGAGCTTGCTGAAAGCCTCCTGAATCAAGACTTCTGTCCGAGTATCAATGGAGGAAGTCGCCTCATCCAAGATTAGGATTTTAGGAACGGAAAGGAAGACACGCGCAATGGTCAAGAGCTGCCGCTGACCTTGAGAAAGTGAGTCCCCAGCATCCGCCAGATAGGTGTCATAGCCCTGAGGCAGCTGCTGGATAAAGAAATGCGCATTTGCCGCCTTGGCAGCTGCAATGACCTCTTCTCGGCTTGCGTCTGGCCGGCCAAAAGCTATGTTGTTGTGAATGGTCGCCGTCTTGAGCCAAGTCTCTTGCAGTACCATACCGAACTGCTGACGATAAGAAGCTCTGGTGTAATGACTAATGGGAACATCGTCTAGCGAAATAAGACCACTGTCTACATTGTAAAAGCGCATGAGGAGATTGATCAGGGTTGACTTACCAGCACCAGTTGGCCCGACAATTGCGACCTTGCTAGCTGCTGGAATCCTTATATTCAAATCCTGAATCAGCTCTTTGCCAGGGTCATAGCCAAAAGCCACATGCTCAAAGCTAATCTGTCCTTTGACATCTTCAGACTGGAGGATTTCCTGACCAGACTCTGCTATTTCTTCTTGGTCCAAAACGCTGTAAATTCGCTCTGCACAAGCTAAAGCGCTCTGCAATTCTGACATGACAGACGAAATATCATTGAAAGGCTTGGTGTACTGGTTGACATAGTTGAGAAAAGTTACCAGCTGCCCAACCGTAAAACCTGTTCCCTGAATGATTCGGACAGCCCCAAAGCCTACAATCAAAGCATAGATCAGGGCATTGATAAAACGAGTCGAAGGATTGACTGTTGATGAATAGAAAATAGCCGCCTGCGAATAGTCTGCATAGATTTGATTACTGCGGGTAAAAGCTGTATCAAACTGCTCCTGAGCATTAAAGGCCTGGATCAGACTTTCTTGAGTCAAACTTTCCTCAATCAGCTGGGTCTGTGCTCCCCTCGCCTGTGTCTGTCGTTGGAAAAAGCTAAAACTCTTTCTGGCAATAAAGCGAGCTAAGAAGAGAGAAAGGGGCGTCAAAAGCAGAACCAAAAGCAAGAGGAAAAAGTCCAACTGAGCCATACTAATTATGGTCACTAAAATTGTTAGCAAACCCACAAAAAACTGATTAAAAACCATAAGCAAACCATTGCTGAGCTGCTCCAAATCAGTCGTCACCCGACTAACCAAATCACCTGTTCCCTGCCGGTCCAGATAAGCCAAAGGCAGATAATGAACTTTCTTGATAACACCTTGCCGGAGTTGCTGGCTATAGCGATAGACCAGCTGATTATAGAGCAAGGGATTGAGCCACTGAATCAGCGTATTGGCTAAGATGACTAACAACATCTGGCCCAAAATCGGCACCAAATGCTGGTCCGCTTGAGGAAGAAGAACACTATCAACCGCATTTCCGATTAAAACTGGAAGAAGAACAGTCAGAGCCACTTGAGCCACCGTTCCCAGACTAGCTAGGAGAAAGAGCCAGCGCGCCTGCAGCAAGTCTCGAGTCAAACGCCTCAAGCTGCTAGGTGATGTCTTATGCTTCATGCTTGTCCTCCTCTCCTTGACTATGCTGTGAGTGATGAATTTCTCGGTAAATGGCCGAGCTGACTAAGAGTTCCTCATGGCGACCAAGAGCCACCTGTTCTCCCTTATCTAGGACTAAAATTTGATCCGCTGAGCGCAAGCTATTGGTCCGCTGAGAGATCAAGACCAGACTGGTCTCAGTCAATTCATTCTTAATAGCCTGCAAGAGTCTAGCCTCTGTCAAATAGTCCAGAGCTGAGGTCGCATCATCTAAAATCAAGAAAGGCGCCCTCTGCAAGACAGCTCTGGCAATGGTTAAACGCTGACGCTGACCGCCAGAAAAATTCCGACCAAAGGCCTCTACAGTCGCATCCAAGCCACCTTCCTTCTGAGAGACAAAGTCCGCTGCCTGAGCAATCTCTAAAGCCTGCCACAAATCTTCGTCTGTTGGCTTGCTTGACATACCTAAAGTCAGATTGGAGCGAACAGTTCCTTGGAAAAGCTCCGCCTTCTGAGGCACCAGACTGATCCAAGACCGCCATTCGCTGAGATTTTTAGGACTGCGTCCTTGGGAAAAGATGGTCAACTGACCAGCAGCCACAGGATAAAGATGAGCCAGCAGCTGGACTAGAGTAGACTTCCCTGAACCTGTCCCGCCAATAACACCTAAAGTCTGACCTCTTTTCAAATCAAAAGTCAGACCAGTCAAGGCTGGACTAGCCGCATTGGGATAGGAAAAGCTGACCTGCTGGACTTTAATGGCTTGATTTGGCAGAGCTGTTTCCTGCACTAATTCCTGCAGGACATCTTCTTCTGCTTGCTCGAAGACCTGACTAATGCGGCCTGCACTGATGTAGCTTTGATTGAGTGAATTGACCAGCATAGCCAGCTTAAGCAATTCCACCAAAATTTGCAATAAATAATTAACCAAGGCCACTAGCATCCCCTGAGTCAGCAAGCCCTTGCCGATAAAGGTATTCCCCTGCCAAATCACAGCAATTAGAGTACCATTGACCGTAAGAAAAGTCAGAGGACTAATCAGACTAGCCAGAGCTCCCGTCCTTATTTGCCAGGTTTTATAGAGCTCGTTGCGATTGCGAAAACTCTGAATCTCACACTGGGTCTGACCGAAAGCTCGTATGACCCGCATGCCCTGCAGTTGCTCGCGAGTCAGATTGACCAGCTGGTCTGTCAGTTGACGAATCTTAGCATATAGAGGATTCATCAGACGAGACATGAAGACGATAGTAGCCGTTAAAATTGCCACCATGAGCAAGAACCACAAGGTAATGACCGGACTGATAGTAAAGGCCATGATGATGGAGCCAAAAACAATGATAGGCGCCCGCAGGAAGAGACGAAGAAATTGATTGATGCCCGTCTGGATCTGATAGGTGTCACTCGTCAATCGAGTCACCAAGCTAGAAGTCGTCAGCTCATCCCGACTAGCCTTGGGCAAGCGCAGAATCTTTTGATATAGGTCACCTGTCATCTGACGAGTAAAGCCCACTGCTGCCTTTGACGAATAATACTGGGCCACCACTGCTACCACCACGCCTAGCGCAGCCAAGCCCATCAAAAGAAAAACCATCCAGTAGAGATGGGAGCTGTCGTGTCTAGGAATGGTCTCATCCACAATCCCCGCAATCAAAATCGGAACCAGCAGTTCAAAACTGGCTTCCAAGAGCTTGAACAAGGGCCCTAACAAAGACTCCCTGATATAGCCCTTGAAATATTTCAATAAATCTTTCATACCGCCTACTTCTCCATTAAACTGTATTTATTTTACCATAATTTTCAAAGGCTAAAAAATATTCTCCTTCTGACAAGCAGAAAGAGAACATTGATATTAGACTCCTTGTAAGCTCTGGCTTATTTTCTTTAGCCCCATATGCAAAAATGGAGTTACAGCAAATAAGAAGCCGCCTAAAACTATAAACGTCCAGTCAAAACCAAAGTGATCGATCAACCAGCCCGTCACAGGGAAAATGACAATCATACTTAGGCTGAACATCATAGAATAGACACTGAGCATGGTCGCCCGTACTTCACTTGGCAGCTGTTTTTGTAAATCGTTGTCAAAAATCGGCTGGAAAAGAGCATACAAGGCGTTGCTGATTAGATAAATCAAAATATAGATGATTGGTGTACCAAAATAGGACAGCAGGTAGCTTGCTCCAGTTAGAAGAACTACTGTAGGAAAGAGTTCCAAGGCAGAATACTTCTTTCCAATCATACTCGCCAGATAGACCGCTAAGATATTCAAAGCACTGCCAATCAGCATGACTACCGAAATCTGCCAATCTTTTAAGTCGGGCAATTGATTTTGATAATAAAAATAAAACATACACATCAGTGTTCCGATGATTTGAGAAAGAATCATCCAGATAAAAAGGCTAGGATTTCTCTGCAACTCCTCTTTGACTGCCCAGATAATCTTTTTCATAGTCAGGCGTTCTGCTTTCTCTGCTTTGACACTTGGCTCTTTCAGCATCCAGGTCAAGAAAAGAACGATGATAGAGGTGCCAATCATGATATAGTAGGTCAGATGCAATTGTCCATGGACAAAAAATCCAGCCCAGACCGTTCCCAAAGACCGGGTCGCTTCAGCCACCCCAGACATAAAGCTGGAGATGGATAAGTAACGTTCCTTGAGTCCAGCCTCCACAGATGAATCATAAACCATGGCTGCGCTTGTCCCCGAATCAAAATTATAGGACCAAGCACTAATCACCATAGCCAACGCATAAACCCAGAAGTTCCCCTGCCCAACTAACATGAGAACAGAAGACACAATCCCGGCTATCCGGCTCAGATACAGATTGGTCTTGTAGGAAAAGCGATCCGCCAACATCCCAGAAGGAATTTCACAAATAACGCTAGTCGCATGAAAAATACTCTCCAAAAGCCCAATCTGCCAAAGGGACATGCCATTTTGACTTAGAAATAAAATCCAAAAACTAGTAATGCCTAGAAAGGCAAAAAATTCTACTCCGGCCATAAGACCGATATTTTTCCGATAACTTCTTTTAAACATATTTTCTCCTTTAACAAGTGTTTTTTTAATTTCTATCCTTTATCACTTGTTAATCTGCTGTTTACATGACTCCTACCTCTTCTTTCTCTAAAATTCTATATTTTGGATTATTTCATTGTTCAATCTTGAAAAAACGCCACATGGGCGTTTTCATTAATTTACGGTTTAATACGGTGCAACATACGTGGGAATGGAATGGCTTCACGGATATGTTTGGTTCCTGCTACAAAGGTTACCATACGCTCGATACCGATACCGAAGCCACCATGTGGAACTGTTCCATACTTACGAAGATCCAAGTAAAATTCATATTCTGTCGTATCCATACCAAGGTCATTCATCTTAGCAACAAGGGCATCGTAGTCTTCCTCACGCATAGAGCCTCCGATGATTTCACCGTAGCCTTCTGGAGCAAGCAAGTCTGCACAGAGGACACGGTCAGGATTTCCAGGAACTGGCTTCATGTAGAAAGCCTTGATAGCTGCTGGGTAGTTCACGACAAAGGTTGGTACACCAAAGTGGTTTGAAATCCATGTTTCATGCGGTGAACCAAAGTCATCTCCATGTTCCAGATGTTCGTAGTCTGCATCTTCATCATTCTCATGAGCTTGCAAGAGGTCAATCGCTTCATCATAGCTAACACGCTTGAAAGGCTCTGCAATATAGCGTTTCAAGAGTTCTACATCACGTTCCAGCGTTTCCAAAGCCTGAGGAGCACGGTCAAGAACACCTTGGATCAAGGCTTTAACATAAGCTTCTTGCAAGTCAAGTGACTCATCATGGGTCAAGTATGAATACTCTGCATCCATCATCCAAAACTCAGTCAAATGACGACGGGTTTTTGATTTTTCAGCACGGAATACAGGACCAAAGTCAAAAACGCGACCAAGAGCCATAGCACCTGCTTCCAGATAAAGCTGACCTGACTGACTTAAGTATGCTGGAGTTCCGAAATAGTCTGTTTCAAAGAGCTCAGTTGAGTCTTCTGCAGCATTTCCTGACAAGATTGGGCTGTCAAACTTCATAAAGCCATTCTTGTCAAAGAATTCATAGGTAGCGTAGATGATGGCATTGCGGATCTGCATCATGGCAACTTGCTTACGAGAACGCAGCCACAAGTGACGGTTGTCCATGAGGAAGTCCGTTCCATGTTCTTTTGGTGTGATTGGATAGTCATTTGACTCTCCGATTACTTCGATATCTGTGATATCCAGCTCATAACCAAATTTTGAGCGTTCGTCTTCCTTAACGATCCCTGTCACAAAAACAGATGTTTCCTGACTAAGTCGTTTGATAGTATCAAATTTCTCAAGTCCTACTTCTTCACCAAATTTCTCAATGAAGTTAGGTTTGAAGGCGACACCTTGGAAAAAGGCAGAACCATCACGAAGCTGCAAGAAAGCAATCTTACCCTTACCTGACTTATTGGCAACCCAAGCACCGATGGTCACTTCTTTACCAACATAATTTTTCACATCAATAATTGTTACGATTTTCTTTGACACTTTTTTTCTCTTTTCTATTTTTTATTCTTTGTGACAGACTGCCTCGACATTATTACCATCTGGATCCAAGACAAAGGCTGCATAATAAGGTTGGTGATATTGGTGACGAATACCCGGAGCGCCATTATCTTGACCTCCCGCTACTAGACCAGCTTGATAAAAAGCATCCACTTGCTCTCTAGTCTCAGCACGAAAGGCAAAATGAGAAGCATCTGATTGTCCCTGACTTAACCAAAAATCTCCAGCTGGAGCTGTTCGTGGCTCTGCAAAACTTACCGCCTGAGGAATTTCAAAGGCAATCTTGTAGCCCAATGGCTCTAAAGCTTGCTGATAAAAGAGCTTGCAGGCTTCCAAATCCTTGACTGTAATGCCAAAATGATCAATCATATCTGCCTCCTAGATTGGTTGCTAAATGTCACTTTATTTCAAGACAAATCTTTTGGACATCTGTTCTATATTTTACCATAAAGCGATTGCAATAGCCATCCTTGAAGAGACGAAAATTTAAAATTCTTTAAAAAGCTATCTTTAAAAGCTATCTTTTTCCAAAAATACTATTCTATAAGAAATCAGAAAAAGAAAACAGCTGTTTGTAAAATTAGTCTACTTTTTTAATTCAACCTTCTCAGACTTTTCATAAACCATGCTACTTTTCTTAGCATTTACCTTTCCCTTATCATTAACTTCAATATGTACCTTAAAATAAGTCCGCTCAATCTGAGGGTTATAACGAGTCTCATAAACCATAGTGAAGTCTGCATATCCCTTTCCAGAAAGTTCCTGCTCTGAAGGTCCACCGACAGAATTTTTCAAATGCTCGCTATTTAAAGTTCGTAACTTTAACTCTAACCCTGGTTGATAATCGTTCAAGTACCAATCCATTCGGGTTGATGCATTTTCTTCAAAAAGGATTCGGTACTGTCTACCCTTGGCTTGTAAGCTATAAGTAGGTTCGCCAGGCTTTGATTCAGAAATAGTTGTCCACCCTTGCTCAGCATTAAGGAAAGAACAAGCCGTCAATAGGAGCAAACATATTATTAGGTTTAAAAATATCAAACTACGTTTCATGCCACATTCCTTTCTAATAGAAATCAAAACATATATTAGATACGCTTTTACTGATATTAAGGTTATATTTCATCATTCTAAACTTCTACATAAGGAAGCCCTAGAACAAACGCTTTCAGAATTATTCTATCACTTTAAACAACCTCTTACCAGCTAGAGTCGAAGAAAAGCAAAAAAGGACAGACTGTAAGCCCATCCTCTATTTTTAAAATATAATTGCTTTTCATTTATATGTTTACTTAGAATCAACTTTTTCAGTCTTAACTAAGGCCATACTGCTTTCTGAAGGCTTGATTTGTCCATTCTTGTCGGCAGTTATTCCAACTTGATAATAACTTACTTCTTTTTGACTACCTGAATAATGTTCATAAACCATAGTAAAGTTAGCAGAACCTTGACCAGACAGTTTTCTCTTGGCTGTCGCTCCATCTAACTCTTTTATCTCTTCTTCATTAAGAGTATGACACTCAAGATTTTCAATCGGATTATAATTATCTAGATGCCAGGTTTTTCTAGCTGAACCATTGTCATTGTATAGAATCTGGTACATTTTTCCAGACACTTGTAACTTATAAAAGGGTTCTCCCTCCTTAGACTGGGAAACAGTGGTCCACCTCTGCTCTGGATGAACAAAAGAGCAAGCGGTCAAGCAAAACAGGCTAATTGCCAACATTGCAAAACAGGAGATTCTCTTCATGCATTAGCGCTCCATAAATTGCTGCAGGCGTTGAACCGCTTCCTTCAGTGTTTCCAGATCAGTCGCATAGCTGAAACGGACATTTTCTGGAGCACCAAATCCTGCGCCGGTCACCAAAGCCACCCCAACTTCTTCCAAAATAGCTGTGGTAAAGGCTGTCACATCTGTAAAACCTTTCATCTCCATAGCTTTTTTGACATTAGGGAAGAGATAGAAGGCTCCTTGAGGCTTAATGACCTCAAAACCTGGTACTTGAGCTAGAAGTGGGTAGATCGTATTGAGACGCTCTTCAAAGGCCTGACGCATAATTTCAACAGTCTCTTGACTACCTGTCAAAGCTTCAATAGCTGCATACTGGGCAACTGTCGTTGGATTGGAAGTGGTTTGGCCTGCAACCTTGCTCATAGCAGCTATGATCTCTGGTTCACCAACAGCATAGCCAATCCGCCAGCCGGTCATGGAATAACTCTTAGAAACACCATTGATAACCACTGTTTGCTTGCGGATAGCTTCTGATAGACTAGAAATTGGCGTAAATTCATTGCCGTTATAAACTAGACGCCCATAGATGTCATCTGCCAAAATCAGAACGTCATGCTCCACAGCCCAGTTTCCAATAGCCAAAAGTTCCTCAGCTGTATAAATCATACCCGTCGGATTGGATGGTGAATTCAGAACCAAGACCTTGGTCTTGTCAGTTCGAACAGCTTCCAATTGTTCTACAGTTATCTTAAAGTCGTTCTCTTCAGTAGCTTGAACAAAGACAGGGATTCCTTCAGCCATCTGAATCTGATCGCCGTAACTGACCCAATAAGGCGTAGGAATAATTGCTTCATCACCTGGATCAAGAACACTCATAAAGAAGGTGTAGAGGGAGAACTTAGCTCCTGTTGCCACAGTCACTTGATTCGGTTTGATTTCATAACCGTAGTAGTTTGCAAAGTATTGAACAATAGCTTCTTTTAACTCAGGAAGACCACTAGCCACTGTATAGAAACTAGCTTTTCCATCTTCAATAGCTGCCACTGCTGCTTGCTGAATATTTTTAGGAGTCGGAAAATCCGGCTCTCCAAGAGTTAGCGACAGAATATCTCTGCCTTCAGCCTTTAAAGCTTTGGCTCTGGCCGCTGCAGCCAAGGTCACACTTTCTTCCATTTTTAAAACTCGATTAGATAATTTCATAGCCCCTCCTTGCTCAGCAATTTCCTTTTTTCAAAATCGACAATATAGTAACTCTTTCCAGATTTGACTTCCCAAATTGGCCGGCCATTCAAATAACCAAAAGTCACTTTGTCAATCGCATCAGCTCCATTTTTCCTTGCTATCCTTTCAGCCTCCTTTTTGCTAGCTCCATCACTGAGCTCATAAACGAAAATCTTGTCAGAACCCTTCTCAATCAGGACGGCTTTTTTCTTTTCTTGATCCGTTTCGCCTAGCAAGCTGTAATAGGTCTTGTCCCCATTATAAATACCAAAGCTATCAACCTTACTGACTCCTGCATACTTGCGAGCCAACTCAATGGAATTAGAACGAGCAGCCCGATAAGGCTCCATTGATAAATTAAATAGATTTAGCAGAGAAAAGGCAAGTACCGTTAAAAGAATACCTATTCCAATGACGTACTGCCATATAAGGATTTTTTTATTTCTTTTTCTTCTATTTTTCACTCGTCCATTATACTATAATTCTATCTATATTTCTATCTTTTTCACATTGATTTTAATACTATTTATTGATAAAATATGGCTATGAGAACACTAGAAGAATTATTAGAAGAAAATAAACTAGACCTTAAAACCATGATTGTTTTTAGGAAGGCTGAGCGGACCATACGCTCCATTGAACAAAGAGTCATCAAAGAAAACAAACTAACCCCTACTCAGTTTTCTGTTCTGGAAACTCTCTACAGTAAGGGAAAAATGCGAATCCAAGATTTGATAGACCATATGCTTGCGACCTCTGGAAATATGACTGTCGTCATCAAAAATATGGTTCGTGACGGTTTGATTTCCCGGACTAGCGATCCAAATGATCGCCGTTCTTATCTGATTGAATTAAGCCAGAAAGGTCAGGAATTAATCGAAGAAATCTTTCCTCAGCATATCCTGTGTGTAAAGGATGCCCTGGCTATTTTATCAGACGAAGACAAGGAGACTCTCATTTCAATTTTAAAAAAATATAAAAATCTGAGCTAAATAATTGCTAATTAGTAATATTTGTTGTAACATAATCGGTAACAAGAGGTCTAACCCTCTTTGATTAAAAAATATGGAGGACTCATAATGTCTAAAGTACTATTTATCGTTGGATCCCTTCGTCAAGGTTCTTTTAACCACCAACTGGCACAAGAAGCTGAAAAAGCTTTGGCTGGTAAAGCTGACGTGTCCTATCTTGATTGGTCTCAAGTTCCAATCTTTAGCCAAGATTTGGAACAATCAACGCCTTCAGCTGTTGCTAAGGTCCGTGAAGAGGTCCAAGCTGCAGATGCTATCTGGATTTTCTCACCAGTTTACAACTTCTCTATTCCTGGTTCAGTGAAAAACCTGTTAGACTGGCTCTCTCGTTCACTTGATCTTTCTGATCCTCGTGGCGCTTCTGCTATTAACGAGAAGATTGTGACGGTCTCTTCAGTTGCGAATGCAGGACAAGAACCAATGTTTGCTATTTATAAAGACTTACTGCCATTTATTCGCACAACTGCTGTGGGCGAATTCACCTCAGCTCAAGTCAATGATTCTGCTTGGGTAGATGGTAAATTTGTTGCTAGCTCAGAAACTCTTTCTGGCCTAAAAGCTCAAGCGGACGCTCTTCTTGCAGCTATCAATTAAATCCAAAAACAACCAATAAGACACTAACCCCTCGCAAAATATTGCGAGGGGTTTTAGAATGCACTTCTGACACAGACATATCGACCGTATTCATCATACAAGGTCCGATACGTCTTGTTAAATTAGATGTTCAGGGCTTGTTAAAGAACTTTCAATAAGTGATTGACTAGTTCTAAAAACGTACTTCAGATCTTCATTAGCTCATTGATAATAAAGCCTCACTTTTTCAAACCTGCTTAATAAAAACGAGTTCTTGGTCAGTCGATAGATTTTCTTGGAATACAAAGCCAGCAAAGCTTAATTTCTTGATGTCTTCTATGTTCTGAATTTGTTCTTCTATTAAGGCAGTTAAAAATTGGCCACGCGCTTTTTTGGAGATAGTCGAATGAATTTTCCGTTTTCCATCTTTTTCTTCCATGAATTTGAAGCGGATCATCTTGTCTCTTACCTCTTTAGGAAAGACTTCCTCAAATTCACTAGACAAGAGCGAAAGCAGAATTTCCTGATCTGCAACAGCTTGGCCATAGGTCTCTGTCCACAGCTTTTTCAATGATTGCTTTTCGACCTTGAGCTTTGTCATGAAGTCCAAACGATGCGGAGCAATTGGTGCCAAGGCTGGAATCACTCCATACAAGCTAGAGGTAATCAAGAGATGATTTTGGACATACTGCTCTTCTTCCTTGGTCAGATTTTTACGCTTAATGTTTCGGTACATAAGACCGTCAAAAAGATAGAGAGCAGGATAGGTTAGTGCTGTTTCATTTTGAAGTTTCTGAATACGTTGGTATTCCTCTTTTGCTTTTTCTGGTCGAATCTGATATAGCTGGGCTAAGTCAGCTACTGAATATTGACTCAAAGCCCGAATAATTAATTTCGTCTTTTCTGACAAACTTTCTGGCTCAATCTGAGCGACTTGAGTATTTAGTTCTTTTGCTGTTGGGATTAAAATTTTCATAGATTCATTATAACAAAACTTGTATTTTCCTGACTATCCTTACGATTTATTCTTGACTAATTATATTTTATATCATATAATCTAGTTATCGATACTAGATTATAGAAAGGTTGATATTTTATGATATCCTTTCCCCTCTGGCAAGAATTACCTGATCTTGATTTATATTTAGACCAGGTCCTATTATACGTTAACTCTGTCAATCAAAAGGCTTTTCCAGGACAGGAAAAAGTCTTAACAGCAGCGATGATTAATAATTATGTCAAGCATGCACACATTCAAAAACCAATCAAGAAGAAATACAATCGCACACAAATTGCTCGGCTAATTATTCTCACAACGCTAAAACCAGTATTTCCTATTCAGGATATTATTGAGACAGTGGAGTATCTAGTGAAAAACCAAGAAAGTTCCGAACTCTTTTACAATCAATTTGTTAGCTATATGAAAGAAGAGACGGATATGGAAATTCATCCCCTTGTTTCATCTGCTTGTCAAACAGTCAAGCTCTACCATCAGACCCGACAATTATCTCTAGAATTGAAAGGAGCATATCCAAATGAATCTAACCATGAAATTAAGTAAACGTTTGAGTTTTGGCGAGGAAGTGGCAAATGCTGTTACCCATGCAGTAGGTTCTGTCCTTACTCTTATCCTACTCCCCTTATCAGCTATTTATAGCTATGAAGTCCATGGCTTACTATCAGCTATTGGCGTCTCCATTTTTGTCATCAGTCTCTTTCTCATGTTTCTTTCATCAACAATCTACCACTCCATGTCTTATGGCTCAACTCATAAATATATCCTACGTATCATAGATCATAGTATGATTTATATTGCCATTGCGGGCAGCTACACTCCAGTTGTCTTGGCTTTAATGAATAACTGGTTGGGTTATTTGATTATTCTAATCCAGTGGGGAACAACAATTTTTGGTATTCTCTACAAAATTTTTGCCAAAAAGGTCAATGAGAAGTTTAGTCTTGCTCTTTATCTTATGATGGGCTGGCTGGTTGTCTTTATTATCCCACCAATTATTAGCCAAACGAGCCCGCTTTTCTGGGGATTGATGCTGGCTGGAGGCCTTTGCTATACCATTGGAGCAGGATTTTATGCCAAGAAAAAACCCTATTTTCATATGATTTGGCATCTCTTTATTCTTGCCGCCTCTGCTTTTCAATACATCGCTATTGTCTTTACCATGTAACCATTTCTCGTCTTAAATTATTACTTTAAACTTATATACTAATAATCATAGTAAAAGCTCTCTGAGAATTTTTCTCAGAGAGCTTTTCAGTCAAATATAGTTAAAAATAGAATAAGTTCCAAACTTCTTGACTATTTATATATCACTTCGGTTGAATTATTCTCTATTTTTTTCTTTTTTAAGCTTTTCATTTTTAGGCTTTTCTTTTTTAAAAGCAAAATACAATAATAAGACCGGAAGTAACACATTAGCTGTGAGAGCCCCCATCCTATAAGAAACATCTGAATCAGCAGGTAATGGAGTTACAAAACCATGATAAACAGCAAAAACTGCTAAAATTAAAAATATAACTCTTTTAAAAGACATATCGACTCCTTCAAAATTTGTATTTTACCTCTTTAAAAGGCTAAAATTCATTATTAACAATAAATAGAATAACATACATTCATTTTTTATGCTTGATTCTTCCCTTTTTTTCTAGCATTTTCTTAACAAAATAGGGCATTTTTACGTTTTCAATTCCCTTTTTTTCAATTAGTTTTTTTACAAATTCAGGCATTTGAGGCTCATCTATTTCTTTTAATATCTTAGAACTTGTCTCAGAAGGAGCCAATTCATCAAAGGTCGTTTCTTCTGGATAAAGATACTGAAATTCATCTCCTTCATGCTTACGAATGGTCGTCACGATTGCAGCAATCAAACGGGGATCTGCATTGGGCATTGGTGGACGATGATAAGCTACACCAAGCTCTTGACACAGTTCTTGACATTCCACATCATTATCAAAAAGAACTTCTATATGCTCACTGATAAAACTAATCGGAACAAAAATATAGTGTTTAGGATGGACAGTCTGATCACGAAGATACTCTAAGACATCTGGTTTGATCCAAGGAAGGCCGATATCACTTTCACTTTGCCAAGTATTAGTATATTCAAAAGAAGATAGTCCCAAGCGTTCTGCAATTATCTGTGCATTGTCAACAATTTGATCAATATAAGGATCTTCAAAATCTAGAGCTAATAGTGGTACACTATGTGCTGAGAAAACAACTTTAAAGCTTTCACCCTTGACTTGTTTATCGATAATCTTCCTAATTTCATCTACCCAAAAGTTTAACAAATCTTCTGAACGGTACCAGTCCTTGATAATATTAAAACGAATTTTCTCACTGTGGATGAACTTTTCATATCCCATAACCGAGTAAAAAGAATAATGTGGTTCCAAAATCAGACAGATACATTCTTCAATACCATCTAACTCCATTTGACGAATAAGGTCTGGGATGAAGGGGGATGAGAATTTATTCGCAAAATAAACTGCATATTCGCCTGCTAAAGCTTGTCTGACCAGCTCAACTTCTTCTCTTGTAATTTCTTGTAAAGGACTGCCACCAATTAACTGATAGTTATCGTAAAGATGTTGAATTTCTTGGTCTTTTGGACGAACACCTCGACGGATATTAGTAAAAAATGCAGCAACGTCTTCAAAAGTATAACCTTCTGGCGAACCAAAGGTCATCATCAAAATAGCTTTTTTAGTCATATTTCCCTCTTTTTCTAAAGCTCTCTGCTATTATAACATGATATTAGTCAAAATAAGTATGACTTTTCTATTCTTTTCTACTTTGTCAGAAACATATCAATATGCTAAAATAGATTTAAATCAAAATGAAAGAAGAGATTTTATGAAATATCTTAATCTTTTAGAGCGTTTCCTGACATATGTCAAAGTCAACACGCGCTCAGACGAGACATCTACTACTACACCCAGCACCCAGAGTCAGGTGGACTTTGCTAACAATGTCCTTATCCCTGAAATGAAGCGAGTTGGCTTGGAAAATGTCTACTACCTGCCCAACGGCTTTGCGATTGGAACTCTGCCTGCCAACGACCCTAGCTTTACCCGCAAGATTGGCTTTATTTCCCACATGGATACAGCGGATTTCAATGCAGAAAACATCCAGCCACAGGTCATTGAGAATTATGACGGTGGAGTGATTCCTCTTGGGCAATCCGGCTTTAGCTTAGATCCTGCGGACTTTTCCAGTCTCCATAAATACAAGGGGCAAACCCTGATTACGACTGACGGAACCACCCTTTTGGGAGCAGATGATAAGTCTGGTATTGCTGAAATCATGACTGCTATCGAATACCTATCTGCCCATCCAGAAATCAAACATGGAGAAATCCGAGTTGGCTTTGGACCAGATGAGGAAATCGGTATCGGAGCTGATAAGTTTGACGCTGAAGACTTTGATGTGGACTTTGCCTACACCGTGGACGGCGGACCACTAGGAGAGCTCCAGTACGAAACCTTTAGCGCTGCTGGAGCAGAGCTGACCTTCCAAGGCCGCAATGTCCATCCAGGAACTGCTAAAGACCAGATGGTCAATGCTCTCCAGCTGGCTATTGACTTCCACAACCAGCTACCAGAAGCCGACCGACCAGAGAAGACCGAGGGCTACCAAGGCTTCTACCACCTGATGAATCTGGCTGGTACTGTCGAAGAAGCTCAAGCTAGCTACATTATTCGTGACTTTGAGACAAATGCGTTTGAAAATCGCAAAGCTACTATGCGGACCATTGCTGATAAGATGAACCTAGAGCTGGGCAGCGAGCGTATCAACTTAACCCTCAAAGACCAATATTACAACATGAAGCAGGTCATTGAAAAGGACATGACCCCTATCAATATCGCTAAGGCGGTTATGGAAAGTCTTGACATCCAGCCTATTATCGAGCCTATCCGTGGCGGAACTGACGGCTCAAAAATTTCCTTTATGGGTATTCCGACACCTAACCTCTTTGCTGGCGGCGAAAACATGCATGGCCGCTTTGAGTATGTCAGCCTAGAAACCATGGAACATGCTGTCGATACCATTATCGGTATCGTCTCTTATCAAGAAAAATAAACCTCTCTTGAACATAAAAAACGAACAAGCTAATTCTTTTCGAAATTAGCTTGTTCGTTTTTTTATTCTTCTAATTTGATTAAGCTTCTATGAATAAAATTTCGGCTGACAAATCCTAGGTAATCTTATTAACATCTTATAGAATCTTCTCAGAATAAATCTTTTATTTATTAGTTGCTTACTTCATTTGTCGTAGATGCCTGTTCAGAAGACTGAGCTGGCTCTTCTTGAGTAGCCTCGCTTCCTTGTTCCTTTGGCTCTGAAGCAGGACTAGCTGCTTCTGTTGTTGTGGAACTTTCACTTGATGAACTAGTAGACTCGTTAGGCTCACTAGATGTCTGATTGGATGAACTATCAGTTGGAGTTTCCTTAGGTTTTACAGTTTCAGATTCTTTTTCTTCTGATTTAGCTGTATCAGAAACTGGTTTTTCTACCTTCCCTTGATTTTGAAGCCCTTCAACAAACGATTGAACTTCAGCAAGCAATTCTTCTTTATTGACTTTGCTATCTGCAAGCTTATCAAATAAAGTATCTACTTTAGTAAATAATTCATCTGACGCATTTTGCTCTTCAAGTAGCTTATGGGCTGCCATCAGTAAAGCATAAATTTTCTTATACAGTTCTTGATCTTTTGGATTCGTTTCTTCTTGCTGATTTTTAATAGTATCAACCATTTGAGACAAGAGTAACTTAAGCTCTTCCAAGATGGTCTCCCGATCTTTACGTCCTTCTTTAAGATCAGCTTGAAGAGCCAATAATTGATTCTTGTAGTTTTCTTGACTAGTAGAATCTTTAACCTTATCTAAAAGTGCTTGTCCTTGCAGGAAGAGTGCTTGGAAGGTTGCATCAGGAATTTCTACTTTTGGCTGTGGCGCAAATTCACCATAAAGTTCTTTTAAGAAACCGTAAATGGCTGTTTTGTAGTTCTGATCATCCGTTTTTTCAGTATCTAGAATAGTTTTATCTTTAGCTTGACTTGCCTCTCCACTCGCAAGAGCCTTATCAACTTCTAGTTTGGTTTGATAGAGATCCAAGAATAAAGCTTTCAGATCCACAGCCTCGATAAAGGCTTGCGACTTGTAAAGTTTCATAGCTAAATCGGCAACTTTTTTACGTAGTTCCGGTTGCAGGCGAGCATCATCTACAGCAAGGTAGAAGGTCTTAAGATATTCGACAGAGGTCATACCTGTCCGGTCTTGATAATCTTGAAGACTGGTCAGAAGCTGATCAATTTCTTTCATCTTATCTTCATTTTTTTCAACCTTTGCCATTTGCAAGTCGCTTAGTAAGGAAGCTTTATTAACATTGTAGCTATCTGTTTCCAAGCGTTTGATCTTATCAACTAATTCCTGATACTTCTTATCTACTTCTGTCAGTTGCTCAGTCTGGGCGTTTTTATCCACATGGATATAATGCTTATCAAACTGCTCTAAACTTGCTAAATAACCAGCCGTTGAGTTGCTCGGTAACTGCTTCATGGTTTCTACAAAATTCCCTAAAGCAAGCTCAATTCGACGTTGCATCAAGAGATCATTTTCGTAGATTGTTCGACTAGCAGCTAGCAGTGAGTCTACTTTCTCTAAAACTGCCTTTTCACTATAAGCTCCGGCCTGATATGCTGATTGTAAAGCAGGCAATTTATTCTTCAAGCCTAAGTTAACCCCTTTAGATTGAACTCGGATGTAATGATTGTGATCTCCATGAGGAATGACAAACTGACCGTTTTCGACTTGAATGCTGTATGGTGACAAACCTGAACGAAGAGCCGTTGTGTAGAGTTCGTTTAAGAAGTCTAACTCAGGATTTCCAGTTTCTAAAGGAATACGAACATGTTCTTTTCTAACAGCATATGGATGGATATGGGTTGGATCATAAGCTTGATCCGGATTATTAAAGACGAAGAAACCTTTAGAAATCTTAATGGCTTCACGAGGAACTCCATATGTTTTAGAGATATAGGCCATCTTTTCTTCATCGCTCGCATCACGAGAAAAACGATCATAATCAGAGTTCTCTTGACTTGCTTGCGCTGAATGTTGTTGCTTTGTCAACTGTGCTTCAGCCGCTGCAATTTGGTCTGCTGTCAAATCCTTTTTAAAGAAGTAGTGAGCATGACCACCATGTTGAACAACGTATCCTTCCTCATCTTTTGAGATGACATTTTCAGCATGGAAACCGTGATCATCTTTTTCAACTGGTTTTGTTGGTTCACTTGGTTTAGAAGGCTGAGTAGGTGTACTTGTAGCTGACTTAGGATACGTCTTTTGACCTGCTATTGGAATATTTCTTGCAATCTCTTCTTCTAGAGCTGACAAGCTGCTGTAAGGAATAAAGTGATAATGGTTCCCGTGAGGAATAGCCACTCCCTCAGCTGTCCTGTGGGCAATTTTTGCAGGATCAAAAATCAAGCCATCTTTTTCAGCATAACGTTTTTCTTTCGGCATGCCGTAAAGCTTCTGCAATTCATCCTGATAGTTTTTGCTAACCTCAGTTCCTTGACCACTCGGTTTAGTGACTAATCCTACTCCTCCAGTTTGATTTGGCTTGGAAGGCTGACTTGGAACAGGAGCTGGATCATGATTTGCTTGATGATTGGAATTTGCTATATGGCCTGTGTTCTGGTCTTGAGAAGGATTGTTTGCAAGATTCGAATTTTCTTCTACAGATGGTTTATCAGTCGAAGAAGCCTGTTGATTTCTGCCTTGCAAATAGTTCCAATAAGCTTGAGCAGCAGCTAATTCACCAGCTGATAAGTCTCCCTTTGGAATATAATGAATGTGACCAGCATGAGGAACCAAATAGCCATCACCCGTGTCCGAAATAATGTCAGAAGGACTAAAAACATAACCATCGTCCGTCGTATAAGCTCCTCCCCTATTCTGTGATGCAGTATTCACAGGTGAAGTACTTCTTTTCCCAGCAGCAAACGAAGCACTTGGGCGACTAAAGTCCTGCGTCTTTCTGGATTGATTTTGACTTGATTTACCATCCGTTTCGACTCCAGCTTCGTCTTCCTTACCAGGATGAAGCTGACGTTGTCGAGCAATTTCATCGACTGACCGAACATTAGTTGTTTCTTTAGCATTCGTCAAGTATAAATAATACTTCCCAGCTACTTTGATAATATAACCGTCTTTTACCTGATTAACAATATCAGCTTCTTGCAACTGATAATTGGGATCACGCATAATCAATTCTTCACTAAGAATCGCATCAAATGGGACTTTCCCGTTATAGTAATGATAGTGATCACCGTGAGAAGTAACATAGCCCTCCGCTGTGATTTTAACGACAATCTGCTCTGCTGCAATACCTTCTTTGGCACTAACCTGGTCAGGTTTTAAGTTTTCAGCCTTTCTAGCTTTGCTATTTTGTTTACTATTTGCTTTTTTCTCTACATAAGCGACCTTATTTTTTGATTCTGTCTGTTCTGATTGATGTTGCATAATAGCATATCCACATATTGTTAGGGTCGCTAAGGCCGCAACTGAACCAATGATATATTTCTTTTTCATTCTAAACCTCAATTTTTTAATTCTTTAGCTAATATTTTAAAGTTATCTTCCAAATTCTCCAGATAGGACTTATCATTTTCAGGGTCGGCTTCCAAAGGATTTAATACCTTGAGATTAACCCCTGTCGCCTTCTTGAGGGTTTCAGCCAATTTAGAAGAAGCATTGCTTTCTACAAAAATGGTCTTTACTTGATAAGTCTTAATAAAATCTTGAATTTCAGTTAATTGTCTTGGACTGGGCTCTTGGTCAGGAGAAATACCAGAAATCCCAAGCTGCTTCAAACCAAAACGCTTGGCCAGATAAGAAAAAGCTGTATGTTGCGTAACAAAAGTCTTATTCTTAATTCCATTAAAAACTCCTTGATACTTCTTACTCAGTTCTTTAGCCTTTTCAGCAAATTTCGACGCATTTTTCTCATATTTTGTAGCATTTTTACTGTCTAACTTAGATAAGTGTCGAGCAATTAATTGTGCCTCTTCAGCTACTTTGTCAGGATCTAACCAAGTATGAGGATCATAAAGAGTCTTTTCATCAATTCCCTTATCAGCAGAAACATCTTCTAGGCCAGCTACCTTTTCTAACTGCATACCTTCACTAGCTTCAACCACTTGAACCTTAGACTTTTCAAGACTTGGATCCAGACTACCCGCCCAAGATTCTAACGTTCTTGAGTGGTAAACAAAAATATCAGCGTCATAAATAGCTGCCACATCACTGGCAGATGGTTCGAATTCATGAATCCCAGAACTTGATTGGATCATTCGGACATCATTCAAGTCACCCGAGACTTCCTTCACCATAGAATAGATAGGATAAAAACTTGTAACAATTTTGAGCCCCTTACGGCTCTGAGGTGGACTCGATTCCTTTTTTGTACAAGCTACAAGTGAGAACCCTACTATCACAAGAGCTATTAAACGAAGTATTCTTTTAATTTTCATAAAACTCCTTAACCAGTTCAATAATTAGTCAAATGAACAGCTATTTCTAAAACACTAAAACATGTCTTAAAAACAGCTTTTTTCTTAACTGGTTTATTAACCAGTTAACATATTACGCCTTTTGGACTATCCTGTCAAGTATTTTTTTCATATTTTTAAAGATATTCGTCTTTTCTCAGAAACCTTATGAAAACAAAAAAAGCCACCGATGGTGACTTTTGGGGAGATTATTATGAAAAAGATTAGGATACTATCAAATAAAATTAGGAGTTTTTATTTGATGGTTACAGTATAGAATAGGCATCTTAAACTATTCTTAAAGATTTTCTCTTTCTAAAGATTCTTTTATTTGATCCAAAAATGCTGTTTCTTCTTCTGTGAAATTATAATCTTCCAAGAGATCAGGCCGTCTTAGATAAGTCTTTTTTAGACTTTCATAGAGACGCCACTTGCGGATATTTTCATGATGCCCACTCATCAACACTTCCGGCACAACCATCCCTCGATATTCATAGGGCCGAGTGTACTGAGGATACTCCAAGAGCCCAGACGAAAAACTGTCATCTGTATGACTGGCTTCCTTGCCAATAACCTCTGGAATCAGGCGAACTGTAGCATCAATCATGGTCATAGCTGCTAATTCTCCACCAGTAAGAACATAGTCCCCAAGTGAGATTTCATCTGTAACTAGCGTCTTAATTCGCTCATCATAGCCTTCGTAATGACCACAAATGAAGATGAGTTCCTCTTCCTTAGCCAGCTCCTCAGCATAGGCTTGGTCAAAAGTCCGACCAGCAGGATCCAGTAAAATCACTCGCGGTTGCTTCTTTTCGATAGCATCATAAGCATCAAAAATGGGTTGAGCTCGTAGCAACATGCCTTGACCACCGCCATAAGGCTCATCGTCTACGTGGCGAGACTTCTCTGCATTTTCTCGGAAGTTATGATAATTGATTTCTAAGAGGCCTTTTTCTCGCGCTTTTCCTACGATAGAGTGCTCCAAGGGCGCAAACATCTCCGGAAAGAGAGTCAAAATATCAATTTTCATCGTCCAATCCTTCCGGTATCTCTACATCAACTCGACCTTGCTCGATGTTGATTCCCAGCACCACTGGCGGAATGTAAGGCAAAAGCAAATCGCGCTTGCCTTTGCGTTTGACCACCCAGACATCATTAGCTCCTGGCTGCAGAATCTCCTTAATCGTACCAAGAAGAACATCATTTTCATAAACTTCAAGTCCGATGATTTCATGGTAGTAAAACTCTCCATCTTCTAGATCCGATAAATTTTCTTCAGCCACTTTCAGGCTAAAATCACGAAATTTTTCAATGTCATTGATGTGGTACATCCCCTTGAACTTAATAATATCAAAGTTTTTGACCTTGCGATGACTGGCAATCTCTACATCCATGACAAATTGATCTTTCTTGTCAAACAGGGCAAGGGTGTTGCCTTTTTTAAAACGCTCTTCTGCAAAATCCGTCACTGACAAAACCCGCATCTCACCTTGTAGACCTTGCGTATTGACGATTTTTCCAACATTAAAATAATTCATCTCGACTCCAACATATTATACTCTGCCTAGTATTTTATCATGATATAGGGGAATGTACAAGGGAGATAAAGGGGAATTTCCTTCCCTATATTTATTTGATTAAAATTGCTGTTTAACGTATAATTATACATATAGAGCTTTAACACTATAAACACCCGAGTGTGTTTACGCAAAACTAGAAAGAAGTTGGTGACGACTATGGGAAAAAAGTTAAGTAAACTCCTGCTCTCTACTGCTATTCTAGCCACAACAGCCGCCAGTCTGACTGCTTTGACACAGGTCAAAAAAGGCCAAGCAATGGAAAATGAAACGAGGGAAACTAGAAATCTCTTAGCCCTTGATGAAAAAATTGCTCAAATTGACAATCCAACCATCAAGGCTTTTCTAGAATACTATGCTAGTCAGAACATGACCTCCGCATCGTCTCTTCCAATGATAGATGATCTCGAGTCCAATACTCGCATCATAGTTATTGATACTGATGATGCGGATAAAAGTTTGCCACCAGCCATCGGAACATCTGTGGACGGATCCGAAGGGCCTGTAGGTGGAACTGTTGATGCTGATGGCAATTTCATTGAGTTTGATACTAGTGACCATAGCAAATCCGCAACTGTTCAGGAGGTTCGAGATGCGGTCGCACAAATCCTAGGGTGATAAATTCCTAAAACAATGCTTACTCATTGGCCGAGTTTCTATCTCGGTCATTTTCTATTCCTAAAAATGTATCATATTACTGTAAATCTTGTTTTTCCTAAAAATCTATGCTAAGGTAATGGAAAAAATATAAGAAGGAGGGTCTGCTGAGATGAGGAGTGGGCATCTTATTTACAAGGTAAAATACCTAATAGTAAAAACAAAGCAATCTTTTATTGATCCAAATCTCAATTGAGCTCCTGAGAACTTCCTTTTAATAATCGCTGAAACGTCTATGTTTGATTTCAAAGTCGAAATAATTCTCCTCCTGAAGTCGGTGGAAAATGTCTCGGTAGGCTTCTTCGTCAAAAGAATCCCCTCGATAAAGAATTTCAAAACTAAGATCGTCATATTCTAGAAATGCATTCGACGAGCGGAAACCCTTGCTGTGATAGAAATCCCAGCGAGCTTGACGCTGTTCAATATTATCACACGGCTCATCTAAGCGCTCGATTTCTAAAATCATGGTTCGCTGATAGAAATTGACCAGCTTTTCGATGATTTCACCGCCATAGCCATGGCTGCGCAGGTGGGGCATAATCGCAAAGAAACTAACATAAAAGGCTTGCGCGTTGGAGATGGCAAAGGCAAAACCAACAAATTCCTTTTCATGATAAAAGGCGAAAAAATTAGCATCTTCCTGTTCCTCATATCGTAAAAATTCACTGAGCGGTATCCTTTCCTCTTCTGGAAAAGCTTCATTATTCAAGGCTTCTACCTTATCCAAATCTGGAAAATCTGCTGTAATGATCTGGCTGGTTAAGCTCATAAAATCACTCCTTTTCTTGTGGTAGTATAACAAATTTTACAACTGGTTTCAAAAAAGAGCCCTGAAAGAGCTCCTATGTATCGATTTTTTCTTCATATAATAGAAAGGTGCCGAATGCCTAGTTAGAATCGGTTGGACTCCCAGCGAAGAGGACTTATTCTAGCTGCTACTTCACTATTTCACGTAAATTATCCAAATGCTGGTTATCAGTCACAGCCATAATGCTGACACCTTCTTGCCAAACAAAGTCTGGAGTAAACTGGCTTTCCAAAGGCTGATGTTTTTTCAGACGGTAGCCGATAATATTAAGATGATAAAGCCTGCGAGCATCTACTTCACGGACCGTTTTCCCGACCCAGCTAGCAGGCAGTTCAAACTCAGCCACCACTACATCATCATCCAGCTGGAAAACCTCAATCGAATGATTAAAGATAATGGTCTTGGCCAATGAAATACCAGCCTCCACTTCAGGCAGAATAACCAGATCAGCTCCCACCTTTTCCAACACCTGCTGAGTTACTTCATCCTTGACCTTAGCAATGACATTTTTTACACCCAATGCTTTGCAGTGCATGACCGCTAGAACGCTGGATTCCAGACTTTCTCCCGTCGCTACGACGACCGTATCACACGCCCCAACGTCTGCCGCCTCTAAAAGCTCCATATCAGTAATGTCCCCGATCACACCAACGGCAATAATGTCTTCATACTGATTGATTGTCTCTTCGTGATTATCAATCGCAATGATTTCTACATCTTGAGAAATCAAGGCCTCAATGATACTCTGTCCAAAAATCCCCAAGCCGAGGATTCCAACTGTTTGATTTGCCATTTCTTTTCTCCTATCCAATCATAATGTCCGCCTTGCTGTAATGCAAGGTTGCAGCATTCTTCGGTTGATAATGGTTAAGACTGACCATAAGCGTCAGCGGCCCCACCCGTCCAATAAACATTAGCAACATAATCACAATCATACCAGCTGTATTGAGGCTGGTAGTGATATTGGCCGTGACACCAACTGTAGCCAATGCCGACACAGTCTCAAATATCAGGTAAATAAAACGATGACTGCTATCGGTCACTAGCCCAAGAGCCAAAAGACCAAGCAGAAATGTCAGCTGAAAAATCACTGTCACACCAAAAGCCTTCTGCACTAGCTGAGGAGACAGCGTTCTCCGCCCCATATTGGTATGAGGCAAGCCCAGAATTTCCTTTCGGGCAAAAAGCAAAAGAACTAAGAAGGTCGTAATTTTCAGACCGCCCGCTGTACCACCCGGAGCCCCTCCTAGAAACATCTGAAGCAGATAGATAAACAGTGTTACTGGACGAGCAGCCGTATAATCTATGGAAGCAAACCCAGCTGTCCTCATACTGACTGTCTGGAAAAAGCTAACCAGTAGCTTATTGCCAAAGGAAAGATTGCCAATCGTTCCAGGATTATTGTACTCTGTCCAGAGACTCGTGACCGTCCCAAAAACGAGGAGACCAGCAGTCAGCAGCAAGACTACCTTAGTATGAAAGTGCAGCCCCTTCTGTTTTCCTCCCAATTTAGTCGCCAAGTCAAACCAGACCATAAAGCCCAGTCCTCCAGTAATGATGAGGAGAGCCAAGGTGATATTGACCAAAACATCTGTCTGCAAGCCTAGTAGGCTATCATTACCAAAATTATCAAAGCCCGCATTACAAAATGCAGAAACAGCTAAAAAGATAGAATTAAAAATCCCTTTTCTCAGACCAAACTTGGGAATGAAGCGAATCATGAGAAGGAGCGCACCCAGTCCTTCGATAGTAAAAGTCGTGATAAAAATCGAACGGACAAATTGACCTAAGGTACGATTGTGACCATAACTAAAACTATCCCGCAGAATACGACGATCCTTGAGGCTGAGCTTTTTCCGACTTTCCATGGTGAAAAATCCGATAAAAGTCAGGATGCCCAAACCACCAATCTGAATCAGCAACATACAAAGGAGCTGACCCCAGACATTGTATGTATCCACGACCGATCGAGTAAAAAGCCCTGTCACACAGACCATCGAGACAGCAGTAAAAAGATGATCCAGATAGCCTGCTTGGGAACTAGCCGTCTGCACCCAAGGCAGACTGAGTAGCAAGGAGCCACAGAATATCACCAGAAGAAAAGACAAGATAATCTTTTGCGCTGGTGATAAGCGTGAAAATAAATGCTTCATAAAGTTTCCTTTCCTGATCTAATAAAAGCAGAGGCTAGCTCTATCTGCCCTTCTCTTTCCTTGGCAGCCAGTTGCAAATCATCCGGACTCTGCAAGTTTCTGACTTTGATGGCATAATCCTCTGCGACAATAGCATGGCCCCGCATGTGGCCTGTTGCGACTGCTTGGGCAAAGACACGCGCAGCATATTTACCGATTTGTGATTGGGCTTGCTGCGACAGTTTGTTAGCCAAGAAACCAGCCGTCCTTAGTTCATAGGCAGATGCCCTCCCATCAAGTCGAGCTTTAAAAACCTCACTTACCTGAGTCAAAATCTTCTGCTTTTCAGACTCATCTTCCGCATCAATCAGAGGTATAAAGCTTGACGCCATTTTCATAGCCCATCGAGCCAGTTGCCCCTGAGGAAGCTGTTCCAAGACAAGCTCCAATTCCAATCTCTTCTCACCATCATCTAGGATTTTCAGCTTGTAAGGACTCGGTAAAATCACTTGGCTATTCTCATAACACGTACGCTCATGAGCGTTCCAAGCATAATCTTCTGGCTTCATATGTCCTACAGTTTCGAATTTTTCTAAACTCGCCCCTGCATTTCGTTCTTCTCTTAAATGGAGTACCCAGCTCTCGGAGAGCTCGAACTGTATCAATGGTCCTAAACTCAACTGCGCCTAATAACTTGTTTCGGCAAGAAAATTAAGGAACGTAGTTCTCGCGAAGCTCAAACTGCATCAATGGCCCTAAATTCAACTACGCCTAACGGCTTGGTTCATTAATGATAATAAGGAGCGTAGTTCTCGCGGAGCTCGAACTGCATCTATTTCTCTAACCTCACTTGCGTGCTAGGCACTCAGTTCGCTAAGAGAAATAGAAAAAACGGGACACATGGTCCCGCTACTTCTTATTTCTCATCAATGACGATGCGAACTTTTTTATCTTCGGTTGGGACAGAGTAGACAATCGTTCTTATGGCAGAGATAGTACGACCTTTACGACCGATAACACGTCCAACGTCAGTTTGATCAAGATCGAGATGATATTCCATAAACTCTGGAGTATCTTCGATTCGGATAGTTAAGGCATCTGGTTGTGAAATCAAAGGTTTCACTATTGCAATAATTAGATTTTCAATCGTGTCCATAATCAACCTACAATTCTATTATTTAGAGTATTTTGAATCGTGGAATTTCTTCAATACGCCTTCTTTTGAAAGGATGTTGCGAACTGTATCAGATGGTTGCGCACCATTTTCCAACCATGCAAGTACACGGTCTTCTTTCAAAGTCACTTGGTTTTCAGCAACAAGTGGGTTGTAAGTTCCAACTGTTTCAATAAAACGTCCATCACGTGGTGAACGTGAGTCTGCTACGTTGATACGGTAGTAAGGTTTCTTTTTAGAACCCATACGAGTCAAACGGATTTTAACTGCCATTTTTAAATTTCTCTTTTCTGTTTTATATTTTAGTAAATAACAAAGCTATTTACTGACAGAAATTATCTTACCATAGTTTTATGAAGGTGTCAAGAAAAAAACTTGACAGGATTGATTTTTGTTTCACTGGGAAACTGCATCATTCTTTTCCAGAGTTTGAGTGAATAACCCAGCTTCATCCATTTCACGAATCAATTGTTTCATTTGAGATTCTTTACCGGGTTTTACAGTGATCGTATCAATGTGCCTTATGGCTGAATTGTCCTGAATATCAACCAAGGTCAAAGCCTTCTCATAATATTCAATCCTTTTTTTTAGTCTTTCCTGATTGTTCCATTGTAAAATTGAGAAATTTATAGACTGATCTTTCCCAATCTCTTTATAGTAGTCCCTACCTTTTTCTTCTAAAAACTGATATAAACCAGTATTCAATAAATTTTCCCCGACCTCAGCATAAGAAATATCCTCTAGCTGTACAACATATACCTCAATTCGGTTGTTTGTTCGTTTGGGACTTTCTTTTAGAGCCGGGTGACGCTGAATCATTTCTTCTGAAAAATGAACAGTAAATGTAAGTCCTCCACCTTCATAACGATAGCTTCCATCAGATTCGACTTTTTCTGGCTTCAAACCTAGAGAAGTGAAAATTTTTTCGATTTTTGTATTACCTTCCCTTATATCGCTAGGGGATGCCTTAAAAAGATTAAAAGTTAAGGGATTAAAAGTTGAAAAAAGTATCAAAAGTCCAATAGTTAGAAAAACCGCAAAAGCAATCAAAATTGCTTTTAGGAGTTCAGCTACTCTCTCGTTCATATTTCACTCCTTCGAATCTACTATGAAACTCCAACTCGCTCCTATGCAACAACTCAGACCATAAAATTGTCAGGGTTTGGATTTCCCAGAAGGCCTTCTCAGACTATTAAAGAAATAGCATATATATTGCATTTCCAATCATGAAAATCGTAAAGAGCCAAAACCAGACAGACATAAAAGCTGAACGAAAGCTTCCGATCTCAGGTTTATTTATTTCTATATAGGCTGAAATCTCTTTGCGAAGACTGTAAAGGAAATAAAGGGCTAGACCACTTCCACCATAGAGTAAGATAACGTGCACAAGTCCAACTAAAACTCCCGGTAAGTAGCTATAAAGCAATGCTAAACCATCTCCAAGGACAAGATTGTTGAAGATGTGAAGTCCAATGGCCCAAAATACTGAGTATTCTAGAGTAACGTAAGAGAAAATAAAACCAACAAAGGTAGCGAAAATGATCTGAGGTAAATTCCCGTGGAAAATTCCAAATAAAAGGGAAGAGAAACTGATGGCAAATACTTTTCCATATTTTTCAAAAGTCCTTAGTCCTGCTACTCGGAAAATCAACTCTTCTGATATAGGACCGACAATAGCACTGTATAAAAACATCGTCCAGGTTGTCGAATCTGCAGAAGCAGCCTCAACTGAAGACATTAATGAGAGGCCAAAAATGTTCAAAAAGGATTCAAATACCTGACTAAACAAGTTAAAAAATGTCTGGGCAAGTAAAAGCAAGCTAGTCAGAATAAGAAATGCTTTGGATGTCATTGATCTTTTTTTATATTTAAGATCAGTGCTAAAAAGTTGCTTCTTACGATATAACCAGAAAATCAAGAGGCCAACTGGTACCGCACAAAGATACATACCCCCATCATTTGCTAGAAATTGTGATGCAGCTTCCTTTGCTGCTTGCAAATCTCCCCCTCTATGCTGATAAATAAAAATCATCAGGGTAACAATTGAATAAAGAGTCACGACTGCGGACATAGCTAAAGTATACAAGAGACACAAGCCTGAAAAACGAGCAACATCCTTGCGGATTTCTTGATTAGTTTTACTTGTCATAAATATTTCCTTAATTAAGTTAGTCATTTAACCTTTCTGCTCAGGAAATACAAGGTCGAAAAAATTCCCTCATAAAGCAAAGCAAAAAGAATAAAAGCGTGCATGAAAAATTCTTCAGGTAGAATCCAAATGACTGGATCCTTGGCAGGATCAAACAACCAGGTGCTATCACCAACAAAAAGAACTTGATGAAAGAGCGTAAAAAAATTGTTAAAACCAATCATGAAGACCAGTCCTGTTAGAACAAGTGGCAAAAGACTAATCATTAGAAAAGCCCGTCTGTAGAGACCTAAAAATCCCTTTTTGACTACTTTTTTGATAAAGAAAAACAAAGCAGGCAGAGTTATTAGAAAAATAGCTTGCGCCAAGTGAAAAAGATACTTGACTGCCTGAAAATGATGCAGACCTGCTGCCGACGAACGGAAATCCGGCATCGCCAATTTTTGACTAAAAGGATTGGTCAGGTAATTCATCAAAATATTAAAATTATACTGAATGGTCTCTGATTTTAAATATACTTTATCTGGCAGGTTGAAATAAGAAATCTCTATTGGGTATAAGAGCCAAGCCAGATAAATGGTTAACATGATAGCTGTTGCCAGCAAGCACAAGACGCTGGCTGAAAATCTTACCTTATCACGCATCGAAGTCCCACTCCGCTAGGCTAGACAAGACATATGTCGGTTGGATCGGCAGATTTGGCACCTCTTCTGGCAGTGTAAATCCTGTTGTAACTAAGAGGGTCGGAATGCCGTTATCGATTCCCGCTCGAATATCTGTCAGATAGTTATCACCCACCATGACCACTTCTTCACGCGCCAGTCCTAGATGCTCTATGGCTTTTTCCATGATAATGGCATTTGGCTTGCCGATAAAGGTTGGCTCAACCCGAGTAGCGGCTTCCAAGAGGGCATTGATAGCACCCGCTCCTGGCTGCAGTCCTCGCTCAGTCGGAATATTGAGATCAGGATTGGTTCCGATAAAGTGAGCACCCTTTTGAATGGCCAACGTCGCTATTGTTAGCTTCTCATAGTCCACTTCCCAATCCAACCCCACTACTACATAGTCAGGATTTTCTGTATCTTCTATATAGCCAGCTTCTTCAATGGCATGTTTAAGCCCGACATCTCCGATAACATAGACTTTCTTGCCCAGATTTTTCTCCTGCATATAGTCAATGGTAGCCAGAGTTGCTGTGTAAATGGTATCAAGTGGTGTCTCAATGTTGAAATTCTCAGCTAACATGGTTTGAACCATTTCTGGCGTGCGTGTAGTATTATTGGTCACAAAAAGATAGGGAATACCGCGTTTCTGCAATTCATGCACAAAGGCTTCACCAGCCGGAATTCGGCTCTTGCCCTTATAAATCGTACCGTCTAAATCAATCAAATATCCTTTATAAGTCATTTCTACTCTTCCTAACTTTCCTGATTAAACTCTTGCCAGGTAACCAAAGCCTGAGCATTCACTTCACCTTCACTGGAAATCTGGTGATTGCTCTGTAAACCTTCCAGGTCGTAGTTAGAAGCGATCATACCACCTGGTCGAACTTCCTTGACGTACTTGAGATTGATTTTCTTAGGAATATACTTCATAAGGAAGTCCGCCCCCATAACCTCAAAGATCCAGTCCAGATACTTGCTATTATTGACATGCCCATTCATATCCAAGTCGTAAAAGCGCACATGGTAGTCCTTGCTGACAGGATTCTCCAAAGCTGGATACTTAGGACCGCGCAGTAATTTCTTGGAAAAATCAGACTGGTAAGGAGCGACAATCTCAGGATCAACAGCGTGAACCTTGCGGCTATCCCGATCCATGAGGACAAAGGTTGCCATCATCTGGATAATAGCTTCGCCCGCTTCATCAAAAATCGTGAAGCGACGGTAGCAAAAGAGCCGATTGTAAGTCAAGGCTTCTGTCTCAATAGTGATCTCCTCTGCAAATCGCGGCAGTCGTGTCACATCAATATCGTAGTCCGTAATAATCCAGACTAGATTATACTGCTCCAGCATGTCCTTGTCGCTGACGCCGAGCTCAATCGACTGCATGCCTGATACCTGTAAGGATAACAGGATGACATCCGGTAGCTTGATATGGCCATTCATATCCGCCATATCAAAAGGAATTTTCATTTTCATTTGATAAGTTAAGCCCATGATTTACTCCAATATAAATTTCTCAGCAACCGTATCTCCCAAAAAGAGACCTTTCTTGGTCATACGAACGATGTCTCTGTCAGGCACTAGCAAGCCCTGCTCAGTCAGTTCAGCCACAACAGCTCCGTACTGATCTTCAAAGGAGAGACCGAATTTTTCCTCAAAGCGCTTTTTAGATACCCCCGACTTCTTACGCAGTCCGAGAAACATCTCTTCTTCCATCTTTTCATTCAGTGTCAGCACTTCTTCCTGCACACGGGGATTGCCCGCTTCCACCGCCTGCAGATAATGACGAATTGGCCCGTGGTTTTTATAGCGAACACCATCGACATAGCCAGACGCTCCCGCTCCAATACCATAATATTCCGCATTGTCCCAGTACATGAGGTTGTGGCGGCTCTCAAAGCCTGGTTTGGAAAAATTAGAAATCTCATAATGATCAAAACCAGCCTTTTCCAGCTCAGATATAATGTAGTCAAACATCTCCGCTTCCAAGTCTTCCTTGGGCAGAGGCAACTTCCCACGCCGCATCCGATTCATAAAAACCGTATGATTTTCCAGAATCAAGCTGTACAAACTCATGTGGGGAATGTCCAAGGCAATAGCCTTGGCAACATTGATTTTCACATCTTCCATAGTCTGCTTGGGCAGGGCATAAATCAAATCGATCGAGATATTGTCAAAACCAGCTTTTTTGAGATTGGCAATATTCTCATAGATGTCCCTTTCCGAGTGACTGCGGCCAATCTGCTTGAGCATGCGGTCATTGAAGGTCTGTACGCCCAACGAAACCCGATTGACAGGCGAGCCTTTAAGTACAGCAATCTTCTCCTGATCCAAGTCCCCAGGATTGGCTTCAATAGTCAGCTCTTCTAGATAAGACAAGTCAAGCTTATCCGTCAGCCTTTCCAGTAAAAAAGCCAATTGAGGAGCAGATAGAGCGGTCGGAGTTCCGCCACCGATATAGAGGGTACGGAGCTTTTTGATGTCGTAAGAATCATACTCCTCGATCAAATGCTCTAGATAACTATCCACCGGCTGATTTTTGATAAAAACCTTGGAAAAATCGCAGTAATAACAAATCTGAGTACAAAAAGGAATGTGTACATAAGCAGAGGTTGGTTTGGTTTGCATAGTACTTATTATACCATATATTATAGACAGTCAAGTGAGAAAGTTATCTTATATTAGGTATTAGAAAAGTAGCAAACAAATAGTTTGCTACTTTTCTAATTACGATGTGAATTTCCTGTTAGCTAAGATAATTCTTTAACTTTCCGTATCTATCCGCCAGCTGGCGGCTGTTTTTCTTTCTTGGATAAATTTGCTGTAGATACCTTGTTTGGCCAGTAAGTCTTGGTGTTTGCCTTGTTCGACAATGCGGCCTTGATCTAGCACCAAAATCTGGTCTGCATGCTCAACCGTCTTGAGTCGGTGGGCAATCATGATAATGGTCTTATCGCAAGTCAGTGCCTGAATAGCCTGCATGAGGGCTTCTTCGTTTTCTGGGTCAACATTGGCTGTTGCTTCATCCAGAATGATAATAGGCGCATCCTTGATAATAGCCCGAGCGATGGAAATACGCTGACGCTCACCTCCAGAAAGACTGGCACCTCCTTCACCAATCTTGGTATTATAGCCATCAGGCAGCGAGAGAATAAAGTCATGACAGGCGGCTTTCTTAGCAGCCTCTATTACTTCTTCCTGACTGGCCTCCGGCTTGCCAAAACGAATGTTATTGGCAATGGTATCCTCAAAGAGATAGACGCTTTGGAAGACAAAGCTGAAATTACGAATCAGGCTGTCATAGCTGTATTCCCTAACATCATGCCCGTCTAGACTAATACTTCCCTGATCCACATCCCAGAAGCGGGCAATGAGGTTGCAGAGCGTTGTTTTGCCTGATCCAGAAGGTCCAACCAGGGCAGTTGTCGTTTTTTCTGGAATGGCGAGGGAAACCCGGTCAATGATTTTCTTATTTCCATAAGAAAAGCTAACGTCTCTCAGCTCAATCCGGCTGCTCTTAGGATCAATATCCTGACCGCTGATGTCCATCGGCTGGATAGCTAAGACTTGATTGACCATATCAACCGACAGATCAACAATACGCAGGAGAGAAGAGAAAGACCCAACGCCGTCCAGATTTTCATAAATCATAAAACCACTGACAATCATCATAATGGCTACCAGCAGCTCCATACTGCCATTGAGATAAAAGTAGATAGAGAAAAGCCCCATAAAGAGACCGGTCAGCTTGGTCACTATGCCTTGGAGGGCAATGTAAGGTGAAGTCACTAGTGTCATTTTGGTATCTAGCTGACTCTTGCCTTCAATAGCCTTGAACAGCTTCTTGGCAGAACGGTTGACCAGATTGTAGTTCTTAACTTCAGCAATCCCTTGGCTGTACTCTAAAACAACGGCTACCAGGTCCATATCCGCCTGATACTTGTCATCAGAAACCTTGCTAACTTGCCAACGCATGAGGGTATTGGGCAGGAGAAAGAGGACGAGACCCACCAAGAGAACCAGACCAACCCGCCAGTCATAGAGAAAGACCAAAACGGTTATGAGCCCAGTCGTCAGAAAGCCCTGCACAGTCATCATAACCACTCGCGTAGCTACATCAGATAGTCCTTCCAGCGTATTAGTCGTAACACTGGTAATCTTGCCCAAACTATTTTGATTAAAGTAACCCATGGGCAGATAGCGCATGTGCTCGGCAATTTCAATCCGCTTCTGAGCACAGGTATGATAGCCCGCTTCCGTCTGAAGCATGGTAATTTTCAGGGTAATCCAGACATTTAGTACAGTGGATACCAGCATGATAGCCAGAGCCAGCCAGAAGGTCTGCATAGAGAGATTCTTCTCAATCAGTCCCATAACGACTAGGCCGATTGCTGGAATTCGCAGAGCGATGATAAAAGACTTGATGATGCCCAGATAAATGGATTGATAAAATTTCCTACGGTCCTCTGCCGTACAGAAATCAAAGAATTTCTTCAGTATATTAAGCATGAGTCAGCCCTCCTTCCATCTCATCACTACCCCTAGTAGCTATATGGGCTTGCCACATGGAAGCATAAAGCGGACTTGCTTTCAGCAATTCTTCATGCCGACCTCTAGCTTCAATCCGACCATCATTGACCAGGATTATATGGTCTGCACTCATAATCGTAGACAGCCTGTGGGCAATGACAATCAAGGTCCGTCCCTCAATCAAACGAGCTAGACTGGACTGAATCCGTGCTTCATTTTCCGGATCTGTATAAGCAGTCGCTTCATCTAAGATAAGAATCGGCGCATCCTTAAGCATGGCACGGGCGATGGCAATCCGCTGACGCTCCCCACCAGATAGATGACCACCACCAGAGCCTACCTGAGTTTCAAAACCATCTTCCAAGTTCATGATAAAGTCATAACAGCCACAGCGACGGGCAATCTCGATGACCTCTTCATCAGAAGCTGCTGGATTTCCCATCCGGATATTTTCCATAATAGTCTCATCAAAGAGATAGTTATCCTGGGTCACGTAAGCAATCTGCCGACTGTAATAGTCTAGCGGAAGCTGACGAATATCCAAGCCACCATAGGTAATCTGACCAGAACTGACATCCCAGAATGAAGCTAGAAGCTTGGCAATTGTAGACTTACCTGAGCCTGATGGCCCAACTAAAGCATTGATGCTGCCAGCCTTAATATCTAGCGAAATACCGTGCAGCACTTCCTCTTCATCCGTATAGCCAAAGCTGACATCCGTCATGACCAGATCCCTTCCTTTTGGAAGTTCTCTCAGCTCCTGAGGCCTTTTCAAATCAGGCCTTTCCAAAATATCAATGATTTGACCAAAAATAGTGCCGATTTTCCGTAAATCGTCCATATAGCTAGCCACTAAAATCAAAGGAGTTAGAAGACTGAGCGAAAGAATAATCATCAAAATGAAATTGCCAGCAGTCAAGCTACCTTGCAGATAGAAATAACAGCCAGCCGGAAGCAGAAAGAGCAAGCCTGATGGCAGAAAAGCAGTCACAATGCCCATCTCCAGATTGAACTTACGCATCCACTCAATAAAGCAGTCTGCTCCTTCTCTAGCAGCCGTCACAAACTTATCGTATGAAAATTTTTCCTTGCCAAAGACCTTGATGACCTCAATCCCATTGATGTATTCCACCGCTGTATCATTGAGTTTTTTGGTCTTGACCAGAGTATTTTGATAGTCCGCTTCGCTATTGGTAGCCATCCGTATATAAGCAAATGCCACAATAGGAATTGTCAGGAGAGACAGCAAGGTCAGCCGCCAATCGATGACCAGCATGGCAATGAGGACAATAATCGGACCAAAAATTCCAGCAGTAAACTCTGGAATCAGGTGAGCCAAGGTCGTTTCGGTCGCATCCACCCGCTCAACGATAATGTTCTTATAACTGCCTGATGACTGACTAAGCACTATACCTAGAGGCAGCCTAGCTAGCTTGTCTGTCAGGCGGCGCCGCATTTCCGCTAGAATCTTAAAAGTAGCCGTATGCGACAGCATGGTGGAGATACCGTGAAATCCCCAGTAGCCAATCCAGGCCAGACCTGCCCAAGCTGACTGCTGCAAGTAGAAATTCCAGTTTTTATTGCCAGCCAAGAGCTGATTAATCATCCCGCCAATAAAGAAATAAGGCAGAAATCCTGAAAGCACAGAGGCAAAAGCAAAGATCAGACTGAGCACAAAATATATCTTATGAAGGGAGACAAAGTCCCAGATCCAAGCAAGAGTAGATTTTTTCTTCATAGGATTTCCTTCTTTCTATCAAAAACCTAGCAAACCTCCCCAGTCAAACAAGTCCATGATGGAATGGCAAAATTCCAGCGCCTGCTCTTGGGGCCAGTCTTGCGCCAAAGGCTCAAATACAGCTGTATAATAAGCTGTCATGCACGATTGCAGAAACTCGTATTTGACCAAATGATTAATTCTCTCCTCTTTGTAAGCCAGCTCCAAATAGCGATAAGTCTCGTCTGAAGCCAAATGAGGCAGACGCGTCCTGAAGTCCGCTTGCGAAGAACCCTGAGATTTAAAGAGCAAGAGCTGCATAATATCCTTATGCTCATAGAGAATCCGCATCAGGGACTGGAGATCTTCCAAGCGATGGTCCCACATATCAGACAGATGTCCCTCTTCTAGGAAAGCATAGTCACGTCGCTTCTGCTCTTGTCCATACTGGTCTAAGGCTATCAGAGTAGGCTCAAGCAGGGTAGCAAAGAGAGTGTCCTTACTCTCATAGCGCTTATAAAGAGCACCAGTCGTCAAGCCAGCAGCGCGACAAATTCTCCGAAGTGAAGCATCCTGATAGCCATAAGTCAAGAACTCACTCCTTGCGCTTTCCAAGATTTTTTCGTTTAACTCATCTGTTTCTTTTTTCATGATTTTAATTCGATAACACCGTTATCACCTTTCTTCTTTTATTATAAATTCTGACAATTTAACTGTCAAGGAAAAACAAAAGAGACCGAGAAATATTTTTGTCGGTCCAGTACTATTCCTTTTCCTCTTGTAAACATGACAAAAGAGGCTGAGACAAAAGTCCTAGCCTCTAAATTGTCTTTGGATTGTCGAGCAAGACGCAGTGGTTGAGTGGGCTCTACTACGCCGATTTCATCAGCTTTTACAGCCCTACTCAACTGTGCGGAGGTGGGACGACGAAATCGAATTCTAACGAATTACCGATTTCTGTCCCACTCTCTCTAGAATTTCATTTTTTATTAGGTGCATAAATCATGCCAGTACAGTCGAAATCTTCCTGTCGGCGAAAGCCGAGCTCTCTATAAAAAGCTAGATTTTTGTCTGACTGCTCCGTTGCCAGCTGGATTTGGTAAACATCCTTAAATCGTACCAGCGTCTGCTCAAGAAGACTCCGGCCAATCCCCTGACGCTGATAGTGTGGACACACCAGCAAATCCTGAATAAAGACAATGGTAAGCCCATCTCCGACCGCTCGAATCAAACCAACCAACTTATCTTCATCATAGGCCACCATGACAAACAAGGACTGATGGAAGGCCTGCTCTAACTGCTGAGGTCGATTAGTGTAATTGCTCCAACCAACCGAAGCATAGAGATCTAGCACTGCCACAAAATCCAGCTTCGGATTAAAAACATAACGGATCACACCAAACACCTCCTTCAAACTATAATTTCTCTAATCTTATAATTGTTCCAAGGCTAGCTTGAGATCTTCAATCAAGTCATCCACATTTTCCAAGCCGATAGAGAGACGGATTTGATTTGGTGTAATGCCTGCTGCCAGCTGAGCATCTGGCGACATCTGACCGTGAGTTGTCGTAGCTGGATGGACAACCAAGGACTTAGCATCTGCTACATTGGCCAAGTCAGAGAAAATCTCTAGGCTGTCAATAACCTTACGAGCTTCTTTCTCTCCGCCTTTGACATTAAAGGTGAAGATAGAGCCCACGCCTTTAGGGAAATATTTTTCTGCCAAAGCATGATATGGACTGTCAGCAAGTTTGGGATAATTGACCTGCTCGACCTTAGGATGCCCTGCTAAGAATTCCACAATCTTCTCAGCATTGGACACATGGCGCTCTACACGCAAAGAGAGAGTTTCCAACCCCTGCAGGAAGAGAAAGGCATTGAAGGGAGACATGGCTGCGCCCGTATCGCGCAAGAGCTGGGTCCGCACAGCAGTAACAAAGGCTGCTGCTCCGACATCGCGCGTATAACTGATATCATGATAGCTCGGGTCCGGGTCCACGAACTGCGGAAACTTGCCAGAAGCTTCCCAGTCAAAACGACCGCTGTCCACAATCACACCGCCAATGCTGGTTCCGTGACCACCGATAAACTTGGTCGCAGAATGGACTGCAATGTCCACTCCGTGAGAAAAGACATTGATCAGATATGGTGTAGCAAAGGTATTGTCGGAAATCAGCGGAATCTTGTGGGAATGGACCAACTCTGCCAAAGCATCAAAATCCGGGATATTAATCAGCGGATTGCCCAAGCTTTCAATCAGAACCAACTTGGTATTGTCCTGAATAGCTGCTTCTACTTCAGCCAGATTTTCAATATCAACAAAAGTCGTGGTAATGCCATAGCGAGGCAGGGTTTCTTTGAGCAGATTAAAGGTACCACCGTAGATGGTAGAGGCTGCTACTACGTGGTCGCCAGCATGGGCCAAAGCTAGAATGGTGTAGGTAACAGCTGCCATACCAGAAGCTGTTGCTAGAGCTCCGACTCCACCTTCCAAAGCCGCAATCCGTTCCTCAAAAGCAGACAGGGTCGGATTGGTAATCCGAGTGTAGATATTGCCCGGCTTACGTAGGGCAAAAAGATCTTCTCCCTCCTGAGTATCATCAAACACATAGGAAGTTGTCTGGTAAATAGGCAGAGCCCGTGACTTGGTTGTCGGGTCAACTGTCTGTCCGGCATGAAGTTGCAGGGTTTCAAATTTAAATTCACGTGTCATAAGGTCACCTCACTATAGTTATGTGATAAGTCTACCACTAAACGCCCCGCTTGACTAATAGAATTTCCTTATCAAAAGAAATAAAGAGAAGCTATATCTTATAGCTTCTCAGATATCATCTCAAAAGTCGCCTGATTGCTGGGCCAGTACAACTGCGACGAAACTTTGTCTAAAGCTACCCACTGAGATCCCACATGCTCATCAGAAATCTGGATGTCCTTCTGCTCTGTCAGAACTAGAAAGAGATCTTTGTGGATGGTCAGATTTTCATCAATCTTTACCGTAAAATCTCCAAGACTAGTCAGATTTGAACAAGCTAAGAGCAAGCCGGTTTCTTCTTTTATTTCACGAAGGCAGGCCTCTTCTGGGCTCTCACCACTCTCAATCCCACCAGTAATAGGCTGCCAAAATGAAACTGTCTCATCCTCAACTTTCAAGAGCAAGATTTCTCGATCCTCTGTATGAAAGATCCAGGCTTCAATCGACTGTTTCATCATGATTTTTTCTCAATCGGTGCTATGCTGGCCAGCACTTTCTTCAGACCGACTTCTGGGAAATTAATCTTAAGCTCTTGACTGTTTCCGCTACCAGAGACTGCTAAAACTGTCCCATCTCCCCATTTCTTATGATGGGCAATATCTCCGATAGCCCAAGCAACTTCTGGCTTAGATGGCCGGTTCTGACCGCTCTTTCCAAAAGGCAGACTGCCTGTAGAAATCGAACTTGGTGCCGCCTGACGCTTTCGCTCTTGCAGAGCCTGGGCCAGACTCATGCCCTGACCGAATTTGGTAGTATCGCTATTGATATAACTGACCTTAAAGGGGCTGTTTGCTGGTCGAGCCAGTCCCTGATAGTCTAGCAGGTCTGAGCTGATTTCTCTCAAAAAGCGAGTAGGTTGATTATAGTTGGTTTTACCATAAAGCATACGGGAATTGGCATTGGTCAGATAGAGCATCTTCTCTGCTCGGGTGATACCGACATAGGCCAGACGCCGCTCCTCTTCCAGCTCATCCTCATCTTCAGATGCTCGGCTCAGAGGGAAGACATTTTCCTCCATACCAATCAGAAAGACGACTGGAAATTCCAATCCCTTGGCCGCGTGAAGGGTCATCAGAGTCACTTCGGAACTCTCTGTATCTCCGTCATCTGTGTCTGCAATCAAGGCTAAGTCATTGAGAAAACGGCTAAGCTTATCCAGGCCAGACTCCTCAGCAGGATTATCTGGACTTTCATCAAAGTTCTTGGTTACAGACAGGAATTCTTCGATATTTTCAATCCGTGCTTGGCTTTCCAGCGTTGCCTGAGCAGCCAAGGCTGCAGCATATCCTGTCTTTTCCAACACAGCCTCTACCAGCTCCGTCACTGTATAATCATCCAAGCGCTCCCGTAAATCCAGAAGCATATTGGCAAAATCATAGACCGCCTGAGCAGCCTTACCCTTGACTGGCGACAGCAGGATATTGGCCGATGCATCCAGTAAAGAGATTTCCTGACTGGACGCAAAATCTCGAATTTTCTCCACCGTTCCTGGTCCAACACCACGCTTAGGCTCATTGACCACGCGCTCATAGCTGATATTATCGCTAGGATTGGCGATGAGATTGAGATAAGAAATAACATCGCGGATTTCCTTACGGCTGTAGAACTTGGTTCCACCGACCATGGTATAGGGAATATTGGACTTGAGCAGGGCTTCTTCCACCGTCCGTGACTGGGCATTGGTCCGGTAAAGAACTGCAAAATCCTTATGACTGTAACCTTCTCGGCTCAGCTGATCAATAGTACGAGCGACAAAGAGAGCTTCATCCTGCTCGTCATTGGCCCGATAGTAGACAATTTCCTCACCGTCTTCATTTTGAGTCCAGAGATTTTTGGGACGGCGGTTGCGGTTGTTTCGGATGACTTCATTAGCCGCTTGAAGGATGGTCTTAGTAGAGCGATAATTTTCCTCAAGCAGGACTACCTTAGCTTCCGGATAATCCTTTTCAAAGTCCAGGATATTCTGCATATCGGCTCCCCGCCAGCCGTAGATAGACTGGTCAGCGTCTCCGACCACACAGATATTCTTAAAGCGGGAAGCCAAGAGCTTGACCAGCTGGTACTGGGCATGGTTGGTATCTTGATATTCGTCCACATGGATATACTGGTAGCGTTGCTGGTAGTAGGTCAAGACATCAGGATTTTGATCAAAAAGGCGCAGGGTCAGCATAATCAAATCATCAAAGTCCATGGCCTCAGACTGGCGTAATTCCTTTTGATAGGCCGTGTAACACTTGGCCACAATCTCTGTATACATATCACCAGCTAGATTTGCATAGGCCACCTCATCAATCAGGTCATTCTTAGCATTGGAAATAGTCCCCAGAATGGCGCGCTCATTCCACTTTTTAGGGTCCAGATTGAGATTTTTAAGAATTCGCTTCATCAAAGTCCGCTGCTCACCTGGATCAACGATGGTGAAGTTGCGGTTGTAGCCAATATGATCTGCTTCTCGCCGCAGGATTCGCACACACATGGAGTGGAAAGTAGCGATTAAGCAATCTTGGGCCTCCGTTTTAAGTTTTTCAGCCCTTTCTCTCATCTCCCTCGCCGCCTTATTGGTAAAGGTAATAGCAAGGATATTCCAAGGATTAACCATCTTTTCATCAATCAAATAGGCAATACGATGAGTCAGGACACGGGTCTTACCCGAACCAGCCCCCGCCATTATCAGCAAAGGCCCTTCTGTTGTTTGAACCGCCTCAGCCTGACGGTCATTCATACCGTTTAATAAAGGATGCATTTTTCTTCCTCTTTCAAAGTCAATGTCACTATTATACCAAAAAATACCTCCGAAGGGTGTACAAAGTCAGCAGAATAAAAAGAGAAATAAGCAAGAAAGTTGCAACATTCTCCTAGCTCTCTATATATAAGCTCCTCCTACCAATGTTTATTTGAAAAAAAATCAAAAAAAGGCTATAATGTACTATCTGAAAGGAGTAAGCATGAACAATCCCTCAAAAAACCTCAAACTGGCAGAACAGGGTGCCTTACTAGCTATTGTCACCTATATTCTTCTTTCTACTGCTAAGCTGATTGCAGGCTCTATGCTCCATTCTTCTAGTTTGACTGCTGATGGTTTCAATAACATTTCTGACATCGTCGCTAATATTGCAGTTCTTATTGGTCTGCGAATGGCTCGAAAACCAGCTGATATGGACCATAAGTTTGGTCACTGGAAGATTGAAGACCTGGCAAGCCTAGTCACTTCCCTGATCATGTTTTTTGTTGGACTGGACGTCTTATTTGAAACCGTTCAAAAGATTATTTCCAAACAAGTCACAGCCATCGATCCTCTAGGTGCAATCGTAGGTTTTATTTCAGCCATCATCATGACTGGGGTTTATCTCTTTAATAAAAAACTTGCAAAAAGAGCCAACTCTAAAGCCCTAGAAGCAGCAGCAAAAGATAATTTATCAGATGCTATCACTTCCCTTGGTACTTCAATTGCTATTATAGCGAGCGCCTTGAACTATCCCCTAGTTGACCAGCTGGTAGCCATTATTATTACTTTCTTCATCTTAAAAACTGCTTATGATATTTTTATGGAATCCTCCTTCAGTCTTTCTGATGGATTCGATGAAAGCCTCTTGCAAGATTATAAGCAAGCCATCCTTGAAATTCCTAAAATCACACAAGTTAAGTCCCAGCGAGGTCGCACTTATGGTAGCAATATCTATCTAGATATTATTCTTGAAATGAACCCAGACCTTTCCGTCTATGAAAGTCACGAAATTGCTGATCAAGTTGAAGAGATGTTAATGGAACGATTTGGCATTTTCGATATTGATATTCACATTGAACCCGCTCCCATACCAGAAGATGAAATTCTCGATAATGTCTATAAAAAACTCCTAATGCGTGAACAACTAGTTGACCAAGGAAGTCAGTTAGACAATTTACTTTCTGAAGAATTTTTCTACATTTCCCAAGATGGCCGTCAGCTAAATAAGGCTGAATTCCAGGCTGAAAAATCCTCAGAAAAAAAGATCAAAAATTTTGAACTGATTTCTATCAGCCACAAAACCAAACTTATCCGTTATCAAATTGGCGACGTTCTTCACACAAGCATCTGGAGACGTCATGAAAACTGGCAAAATATCTTCCACCAAGAAACCAGAAAAGGAGATTAAAGATTTCCTAAGTGACATAATCCTAGGCTTTAACTCAGGTTGACTTGGATAAGACCTAAATACCCAAAAAGAAGAGGCCTAAGCCTCTTCTTTTTTGTTTTCTACTTATTCTCAATAAAACCAAACTTCTTTAATGGGGAAATTCTGAATGAAATGACTCCCTGAATCTGCTTGCTTGAAATTAGACCAAACTCTCGACTATCTCTTGTATTCTGTCGATTATCATTTAATATCAAGTAGGAATCCTTCGGAATCTTACGAGTTTTTGAATCAGTCAGCGTCTGCAAGCTAAAGTCATGCGTAAAATAACCTGAGTTACCAGGTGTTGCCAGGTATTTTTCCTTTATACTAGATAAGTAATTCTCAGTTTTAATCTTATTATTCAGATATAGGACGTCATCCATATAGATGAATGAATCATTTCCTTTGGCAATCACTCGTCCTACATATTCCTTACCATCTACTTCGTAAAGAACAAAATCTTCCCTCTGAATCTTTTCTCCTCTAATCGCTAAAACAAAATCATTCTCAGTAAGATAGCGGTTTGAATCTTGTGATTTTATTGTATAGGGAGTAAAAACTAATAGACGCAAGGCAACAAAAATGAAAATTGCTATCACAAGGATCAGCAAATTGCGAATCAAATCTCTCTTAACCATCATCTCTCCTTTTTCACCCTATTATACCATTTTTTACAGAATAAAAAAAGCCAATGATTACAAGAGAATCATTGGTTTTATATATTTGTTTAGCGAACTGTACGAATGCGCATTGTATTTGTACGAACAGCTTCTCCAACTGGTACACCAGCAACGATAACGATATCATCACCAGATTGTACAAGACCTGCTTCAACTGCTTTACGTTCAGCAATTTCAAACATGTCATCAGTTGATGATGGAGTGTCTGTCAACATCGGGATAACACCCCAGTTCAACATCAATCCACGCTCTGTTAATTCGTCAAATGTCAATGCCAAGATATCAGCATTTGGACGGTATTTAGAGATCAAGCGGGCTGTGTGTCCAGTCTTAGTAAGTGTTACAACCAATTTGATATCCATTGAGTTAGTAGCATCTTTAACTGCTGAAGCCATAACTTCTGTTTTAGAGTTACGTTCAAATGAATCTGAGTTCAAACGTCCGTATTCGTTAAGAAGAGTTTGAGCGTTCTTGTCGATTGTAGCCATTGTAGTTACTGACTCAAGTGGGTATTTACCATTTGCAGACTCACCTGAAAGCATTGTTGCATCAGTTCCGTCGATAACAGCGTTAAATACGTCTGAAACTTCTGAACGAGTTGCACGTGGTTTTTCAGTCATTGTTTCAAGCATGTTTGTAGCTGTGATAACAACTTTACCTGCAGCATTCACTTTAGTGATGATCATTTTTTGGTAAACTGGAACCATTTCAAATGGTACTTCAATACCCATGTCACCACGAGCAATCATGATACCGTCAGCCGCTTCAATGATTTCATCCAAGTTGTCGATACCTTGTTGGTTTTCGATTTTAGCGAACAATTGAACGTGACCATTACCAGTTTCTTCACAGATTGCACGAACTTCGTCGACGTCTTTTGCAGTACGTACGAATGAAATCGCGATGAAGTTGATTCCTTGCTCAAGACCGAAGCGGATATCAGCATTGTCGCGCTCAGCAAGTGCTGGGAAAGGAATTTTAGTGTTTGGGATGTTTACACCTTTCTGCTTAGCAATGATACCGTCATTTTCAACGACTACTTCAAATTCACGAGTTGCATCGTCTTTTGCGAAAACACGAAGACCAAGTTTACCATCGTCAACCAAAACTTGGTGACCAACTTCGACATCATCGTAGATGTCAAGGGCACCAGCAACGTTCAAAGCAATCACTTCGCGAGTTGATTTGATTCCTTGTTTAGTTGCAACACGGATTTTTTCACCAGTTTTGTATGAATATTCTTTTGCGTCACCTTCAAACAATTCTGTACGGATTTCAGGTCCTTTTGTGTCAAGAAGGAAACCAACTTTTTGTCCAGCAATTTCTTCAGCAAGTTTAACAGTCGCCATACGCTCACCTTGTTCTTGGTGGTCACCGTGTGAGAAGTTGAAACGGAAAGTGTTTGCTCCTGCTTCAATCAATTTAGCAATATTTTGAGCTGAAGCTTCAACGTCAAGTTTTTCACCCCAGTATCCGTCTTCACCGAATTTTTTACCACCACGGATTTCAACCGCAGGACCTAATGTTGCAACAATTTTTACGCGTTTGTTCATGATCTTATGAAACTCCTTTTATATATTTGGCCATTCTGACCTTTATAACAAATTAAATAGAAATACTACGATTTAGACTAGACAAAGCAAGATCTGCCTTGTGCGGATTGTTGACGATAATCTTACCATCTTCCGCCAAGCTAAAGAGTGCTCCCTCTTCTGCTGTTCCAAGAATTGGATTTTCAACCATTTTCTCATTGCGGATACCAACGGCTACACCACCGATCCCTTTTTTAAGCAATTCAACAGCATGTGCTCCCATGCGAGAAGCAAGAACACGGTCACGAGCGGTTGGAGAACCACCACGTTGAATGTGACCAAGCTCAGTTACACGAAGGTCACTTGTATCACCAGCAGCTTTTAATTTTTCACCAAATTCATCAGCTGACATAACACCTTCTGCAAGAACAATGATATTGTGCTTCTTACCTTCCTCATATCCATGCTTGATGCTAGCCACAATCTCTTCAAATTTGAAACCTTCTTCAGGAACAATAATCTCATCTGCACCAGTAGCAATACCTGCCCACAGCGCAATATCTCCAGCATTACGTCCCATTACTTCAACAACAAAAGTACGACGGTGACTAGATGAAGTATCACGAATCTTGTCAATCGCATCCATTGCTGTTGTTACTGCTGTATCAAAACCAATTGTAAAATCAGTACCAACGATGTCATTATCAATGGTTCCTGGTACACCAACAGCCGGGAAGCCATGCTCTGTCAAACGCATAGCACCGTGGTAAGAACCGTCACCACCAATAACCACGACACCTTCAATTCCATGCTTTTTCAATTGCTCAATTCCCTTAAGTTGCCCTTCTTTTTGCGCAAACTCAGGATAACGAGCAGAGTGAAGGAAAGTACCACCTCGAGAAATGATATCTCCTACCGATGCAGCTGTTAATGGTTGAATCGAACCAGCAACCATACCTGCATATCCATCATAGATACCAAATACTTCCATTCCTTCAGAAATTGCTTTACGAACTACTGCACGGATGGCAGCATTCATTCCAGGGGCATCTCCACCACTGGTCAAAACAGCAATACGTTTCATTCGTTTATGCTCCTTTTTCTTTTAACATTCTAACTGATTATACCACAATCTTGGGGAAAATTCTTCCTTTTTTAGCGATAAATCGTTTTCATTGTAAATTTTTGTAAATCCTCTTGTAAATCCTTTGATTTTTCCACTTGGAAATGAGGTGTAGCAATTGTTTTACCGTCACTTTCATAATGTAGAACAACAGGAATCGGTCCCGAAAATCGTTGGAGGATTTCTGCAATCTGAATATCATATTCATGGTTTTCTAGCTGAATCCAAAACCGTTCTGAACTAGCTTCTACCGCCTCAGATAAAATCATTTGCAAACGACCATCCCTTTCCTGAATACGCCCCGTTAAAAAATAAATACCTTTTTCTTTTATACGATTCGCTAGTAACTTATAAGTTTCTGGGAACAGGGTCACATCCAGTTTCTTTTTGGTGTCAGTGACCTGCAAAAAGGCCATATTCTCACCATTTTTCGTCCGAATAACTTTGATAGACTGGACTTGAGCAAGAATTTTTGCCCTGCTGTTTTCAGCTAGATCTCCTATCCAAGAAAAGGATTCTGTTGTCGCTTTGGCAATGGTCATTAAAGGGTGATCCGATAAGCCAACACCAAGAATAGATTGCTCCAGCTCAAACTTTTCAGCCTGACTATAATCCTCAGCCTCTGTCCATGAATAACTGCTATCAGCAAAAAGACTTCCCAATTCTTCCACAAAAATGAATAGGTTCGACAAATTAGAGATTATCTTTTGACGGTTAGGCTCAAAACTGTCAAAAAGGCCAATCTGAACCAGAGGAATCAAAGAAGACTCTTTCCGATACTGGGATGGTAAGCGTAGCAGAAAATCCTCAATTCCAGTAAAAGGTCGCTCTTCAATAATCCAGTAAGCTAAATCGCGAGGAAGCCCCTTAATATTTTTCAGACCTAGAAAGATTTGATTTTCCTCAAATTTATCGTGATAAGGAACTGTATTAATGGTCAAGGGAGCAAGCTTAAATCCAAAGCTAAGTGCGTCCGTAATATAGTCACTGCTAGAATAATTTAAGAGAACGTCAAAGAAAACTTCTGGATAATGAGCCTTGAAATAAGCCAACTGAAAGGCTAAGGCAGAGTAAGCATAAGCATGACTGCGGTTAAAGCCATAGCCAGCAAATTTCTCCATGATGGCAAAGACTTCTTTAGCTTTCTTTTCTGAGTGTCCAAGCTTCATTGCGCCTGAGACAAACTCTTCCTCCATCTTATGCATTTCTACGGCATTTTTCTTCCCCATGGCTCGACGCAAGATATCCGCCTTTCCTAGACTGAAGCCGCCAAAGCGCTGGGCAACTTGCATGACCTGTTCCTGGTAGAGCATGATACCATAGGTTGGAGACAGGATATCGTCTAGGCTTTCATCAATTGAAACAACAGCTTCACGACCATGCTTTCTCTTGACAAAATTGTCAATATAATCACTAGCACCAGGTCGATTCAAGGAGGTTGTAGCGACTACTTCTTCAAAACAAACAGGCTGAACTCGCTTGAGTAAACTGATAGCCCCTGGCTGTTCAAATTGAAAAATTCCTTTTGTATCACCAGTAGCGAAAAGTTGTAAGGTTTTTTTATCTTCCAAATCAATGGACTCGATTTGGATGTCTATCTCATATTTCTTTTGGACAGCTTCTTTCATTCGCTGGACAAAGGTTAAATTGCGCAAACCTAGAAAGTCCATCTTGAGAAGTCCATTGCTCTCGACTCCGTGGGCGTCATACTGAGTAATGTACATATCTTCGCCATATTTGAGTGGGATCTGGTCTGTCAAATCATTGTCACTCATAACAACACCTGCAGCATGAATGGAGGTCTGGCGGGGGTTCCCTTCGATTTTTTTAGCGATGTCAAAGGCCTTTTGATACTCTAACTTACTATTGATAATCTGTCGGAATGCAATATTCTTTTCATAGGCCGTATTCAAACTATCACCAAAGCGAATTTTCTTAGTGATGTTGGTCAGCTCATACTCTGCGACACCAAAGCGTTTGAAAACATCACGAATGGCCTGCTTAGCTCCAAAGGTCGAATAAGTCACGATTTGAGCTGCATGCAGTGTCCCATAACGATCACGGACATAACGAATAAATTCTGGTCGGTATACATCTGGAATATCGATATCAATATCAGGCATAGTAAAGCGTTCTAGATTTAGAAAACGTTCAAAAAGCAGATTGTTCTTGACTGGATCAATCCCTGTGATTTCTAAGGCATAAGCCACCAGACTTCCTACTGCAGAACCTCGCCCCATTCCCATGTAATAGCCCTGACTACGTCCAAAACGCAACAAATCCCATACTATGAGGAAATAATCATCAAAGCCCATCTTATGAATAACAGCAAGTTCCTGGTCAAGGCGTTCCTGATAGAGAGAGCTTGTTAAGCCTCGCTTTTTCAGGCCAGCTTCTGAGCGCTCTCGTAGCTCTTCCACTGCTGGACGTTCTGGATTAAAACGTGGCAATTTTAACTCTGTATCGATATCATAATGGACATCCTGGACCAGCCTTTCAAGATTTTCCAAACTCTCTGGAAAGGTCTGCTCAAAAGCGTCCCTAAGTTGCTCGGGTCGCAAAAAATGCTGACCGCTTGGCAAATCTCCTACTTCTCTCAGACTAACATTCTCTCGAATAGCCCTCAGCATCTGCAAGGTTTCCAAGTCTCCTGTATCAAAATAGCGGACAGTATAAAGAGGTATCGTAGGCCTTGAAAAATCTTGAAGAGGAGTCGTTGGAGAAACCCCAATGTAATAATCTCTTCCCAAATCTAAATCATCAATTCCAGGATAAGCAGGAACAATCAGAGCCAAACCTTGCATCAAATGCTGAATATCTGACCACTCTTTTTTGTCAAGCATGATGAGAGTTGAAACCTTCATCAAATTCCGATAACCTTGGCTGTTTATCGCCAACAATCGTAAGGACAAAGGCTGTCCATCTTTGACTAAATTCAAGTCCAAACCTAAAAGCCCCTGAATTCCAGCTGCTTTTGTTTCTTCTAAAAAATGATAGGCTCCGTAGAGATTATCCATATCCATAATCCCTAAGTGACTATAACCAAATTCTTTTGCCTTTTCCACATATTTTTTTATTGAGACGAGGCTGTCCATAAAACTGTATACTGTTTTAGTATCTAACTGTGCAATCACTGGCCTCTCCTTCGCTTGTAATCTTTAGTTTCTATTATACTAGAATTTAAAAAAAGAAGAAACCAATGACAAAAAAAGCCTTAGAAAATCTATGGAATCTCTGAACAAATTTGATTTTTTTTTTAACAAACTATATAATATCTTAAAAGCATATTGATTTTTAGCCCAAATAATACTAATTATATTGGCAACTAAGAATCAAATCTAATATCAATACCGCATGATGCTGTCTTGTTAGCTTTGTATCTTTTAGGAGGTTTATATGTCAACTTCATCTTTGCTTCGTTTGGAGCATGTTCAAAAGAATTATGGAAAGACTGAAGCTCTTTCTGGTGTTAACTTGGATATCCAACCTGGACGTATTGTTGGTTTGCTAGGACCAAATGGTAGTGGAAAAACAACTATCATCAAACTTATCAATGGTCTTCTGCAACCGACTTCTGGACAGGTTCTTATCAATGGAGAAAAACCTTCTCCTAAAACGAAAAAGGTTGTCTCTTATCTACCAGATACAACTTATCTTGGTGATAATATGAAAATCAAAGAAGTATTTGCTATGTTCAAAGACTTCTATTCTGACTTTGATGAAGAAAAGGCCAACCACCTTTTAGAAGATCTCAAATTAGACGAAAAAAGTCGTTTGAAGAATCTTTCAAAAGGTAATAAAGAAAAGGTTCAATTAATCCTAGTTATGAGTCGAAAGGCTGATCTCTACGTTCTTGATGAACCAATTGGTGGTGTGGATCCGGCAGCCCGAGACTATATTTTGAAGACTATCATTCAAAATCGTTCAGAGAATTCTTCTGTGTTGATCTCTACCCACTTGATTTCCGATATCGAAGATATTCTCGATGATGTCATCTTTATCAAAGATGGGGAAATCTTGTTGCAGGAAGATGCTAATGAGCTTCGCAGAAAACACGACAACACTATTGACCATATCTTCCGTGATCAGTTTAGAATTTAAAGGAGAGATTTATGTTTGGGAAATTATTAAAATATGAATTTAAAGCAGCCGGAAAATTATATGGCGTCTTGTTCTTGATTCTGGCTATTGTCTCATCAATTTTTGGTCTGATGCTGTCTAACAGTATATCTAGTGGAATTACGTCAGATGATGCTGTCTCAGCAGTCTATTCATTCTTTACTATTGTATTCTTTTCAACCTGTACTGCACTTGTTATTTCTAACCTAGTCATTACCATTAGACGTTTCTATCAAAATATTTTTGGTCGTGAAGCATACTTGACTTGGACACTGCCCGCAAATGCCCACCAAATCATCCTTTCAAAAATGACAATGGCAACTATTTGGTATATTGCGAGCGTCTTGGGAATTTTCCTAAGCATCATCTGGATGGCTTTTCTTGTAGCTCTTGGTTCAGGGGTTGATGTCCTCAATAAAATTGGTCTTCTTCTTTCCTACATTCCATTGATTCCTACTCTTCAAATAGCCTTCTATTTGCTTCTAGGTTCGATTTCTTTTGTATTATTCCTATACTTGTCTATTTCCATTGGCCAGCTTTTCCAAAATCATCGCATTCTAATGTCCTTTGTAGCTGCCTTTGTTCTATGGATTATAATAGGAGTACTGAATCGTCAGCTTTATTTCACAAATCCTTTCATCTATGCGATTACCTATGCACAATATGTTGGTTCTTATTCCCAACCGCCTATTCAGTTTTCATTCCTGTCCGCTTATACTTATGAGATTATAAAACTTCTTCTTTTCTATTTTGGGGTTTACTATATTACTCGCACTAAGCTAAACCTTGAATAAAAATCTTAAATCATCAAAAGAACAATCAGAAATTTCTGATTGTTTTTTTACTCTAGTTTTCAAGGGCGCTTATTCGTGTTACAATAAGACTGTATATTATTTTATTTAAAGGAGTTGCTTTCATGCAAAAAGAAATCAAAGCTTCTGTTACGTCTTCACTAATCTGGGTTATTTTGGGAAGCCTTGGCCTGCTATTTCTGCTTTTGAACCTACCATCTGCTCTCCAAAAAAATGACACCATTGGACTCGTATTCTCTGGAATCTTTGGAATTATTCTTTTGGGGATCATTATTGCTTTTGGCCACTTGGCTATAAAAGCACCTCAAAAAATCCGAGAAAAATACCAAAGTATTTACGAACGCTATCCTGAGCTCACAGACCAGCACCAGCTCATCCAAGAAAAGGCACTCGTTAAAGATGATTTTAACTCTCTTTATCTCTATCGAGACGCTCTCTTTCTCGTTAAAAAGAGACTCCTTATGCCTGTTTACTTAGATGAAATTGAGTCTATCACTTTAAAAATTGAGTGGGTTCATGCTGGCAATGTAAAAACAAAAAATTTCTTCCTTTATACAAAAAATGGGAAAGAGCAACAAAAGATTGGTTTGGGAATCATCGATCCCAACAAATACCAACACTTGATGGCATTTTTTGAAAAAGTACTAGAATTGAAACCTGACCTAGTTTTTCAAAATGAGGTTGAAAGTAAATAATATAAAACAAGTGACCGCATCTTTTATTAACGCCGTCACTTGTTTTTTGTATGCAAGTATTAAGTAAGGCTTTTTCAGACCAACTTGAAATTCTCTTACTTAATCTTATGTTTATTCATCTTTTCTTCAAAGATGCTTGTCATAATCACGCGCAATTCTTCCCTTTCCTTGTCAGGAAGTTCGCCTTGCTGCTTAGCGACAGCGTATAGTTCAGGATATTGCTTGGCAACTCGCTCAACGGTCTTAGTCGTCGCATGCCCTCTAACAAAGAAAGGAATCCTCTTAATCCATTCTTGGGGCACGAGTGCCAGAATCTTTTTAGCAGCTTCCTTATCGGAAATTTCTGCAGTGCTGAGCCCCTGATTAATCTGCTCCTGCTCTTTTTCTGTAAAATCTTTTAATTCCATACGATAAATCTCACTCTTCTATTTTCTTAATGCTAACAGAGCACACTATTTACCCTCTACCCACTTATCATTATCCATGATAAAGGGCTTAGCCAGGCCTTCCCCTGTGTAGTCCTTATATTTGGTCTGCAAGTATTTGTAGACATCTTCCTTGGTCGCAAATTTGATTGCCTGATAAGGCTCTTCAAAGGTCAGCTTTTCGACAAATAAATATCCGTCTTTGTCTGGAACCAAGACACCAACATGCCCTACAAAAAGGGAGTCGCCATCAAGATTATCATGAACAATGACTGATAACATTCGAGCCTTTTCATTAAACTTGAACTGTTTGAAGTATTCCTCCATTTTCTTAGCATGGACTTTGACATCTTGAGTCGCTTCAGTCTTGACTCTTGAGAATAGAATATTGAACTCTTCCTTATCCTTAGCATCTAAGAGCTTGCCCTTGTCAATCGAATCATTATCAATAAACAAGAGTTCGTCATCTTTTTCTATTTGAGGGATTTCGATGCTATTTTTCAGCAAAGTATAGGTATTAATCCGACAATTTGTCCCGATAAAATCGCCCTTCTTTGCCTGCCATAGAGGATTGATTTTTTCTACATCATATTCGGTTTTGGTAAATTTAGTGAAATCGCCCCTTAATCCGGTCGATCCGACAAGGCCATTGTAGTCATTGACTAGATTGACAAAGTTATCGACACTGTCTTTATCCAAGTCGGCTGCCAACAAATTCTTAACTTCTTCGATACTCTTTTTACTGTTTAGATTTGAATAAGTCGATGTAGTTTGACTTGTTTCTTTATTTTTCTGCGAACTAGCACATGCTGCCAGCCCAAAAGCAATAGCCAGGCAGACGCAGGACATGATTATTTTGCTGTATTTCTTCATTCTTATTTCTCTCTAATTCTTGTCTTCTACAGACTATTTTGCCTTACAATTTTTCTGATGAGCCTTCAATTTTTTCATGGCCCAATCATAATGGCTGGAAGTTGCACTTACAAAATAGGAGCCAAGTACAGTCCCTCCGACCCATTTATAGACATTTTTTGAAAATAATTCTTCGTTTGTAAATGTGTCTGCTAAGTCCAAAACATCTTGATGCGATTTCTGAAACATCTGAGTTGCCTCTTTTAGAGAAGTATTTTGATGCTTTTGCCAAAATTCCAGATTCAGCTCTCCATAAGTCTTCCAGTTATAGGGCGCAGGAAGAAAGGGCTGCTCTTGCCCCTCTTGATTGGAATGCACCCAATTCAACAAGAGCTGATGCCATTCATAGAGGTGAATCAAAACATCTCTAACATTTTTATCTCGTCTCCAATGGGCCTCTTTCTTCTTTTCATCCCGAGAAAAATCAAAGGGTGTATTTAACTCTTGATCAGACAATTTGGAAATGAGAGTTTGTAACTTCTCAAAGTTTTCTTTAGCAGCTAGCATCAAATCTTCTTTAGTTTTCGGTCTAGGTATAAGATTGAACTCCTTTGCAACTTTCAGTTCTTGGAAATCATCAGCATTATAAGATTTTCTCAATTTCCTTTGCTATTTTACTCTTTTTCAATTTCCTATATCTGATGTATCTCCATAAAACAGCAGGATTCAAGCTGTAGGACAATTGCAATTGATAGTAGTTTACCCACTCTATAAGAGCAAATATCCAAATCGAAAAAGAAATAATGAACGTGGAAACTTCTCCGTGATTCAATAATATCACAAAAATTCCAGTAGCTAGTAAAATAAAATCCAATTTCTTCAATATCTTGTAAATCTTTCCAGTATACTTTTCAGCAAATCTCGGATTGGAAATCCTATTGATTAAAATCCACCAAAAAGTGGAACCTTGTATCAAGATAAAAGTTAGAAGAAACAAGGAGAAAGAAACAGAAATAAAGGCTTTAGTAGTGAGAATCCACTTTTTAAGCAGGAAAAAATTCATCCAAAATACTAAAACAGCTGCCAATTCTCCGCTAGCTAAATTAATCAGTCTTTTCTTCAGAAGTTCTTTTGATTTCATCTTACACCACCATGAAAAATTCCAACACTAAAAAAAGAAGTTTTATAAAGCCTGTTTGTCCGAGTTCCTATGTTTCTACACCATTACCTTTTAGACTCATCACAATAAACTACAAATCCCTTTGGTAAGATGACAAGTTTCTCATCACCAGTTTGGCAATGACTCACCAAATCAGCTGAATCTCTGTCTAATAGATAATTCTCTTTGGACTGATTAAAAACAGCTCGGATTGCTTGATGAACGTGTTGCCATTCTAAAGCCAGCACATTAAGCTCGATTTCTTCTAGGGTAAATTTCCCATGCTGAATAATGTCCGCAGTTTCCTTGCGAAGCTGAATCAAGTTCTTCATAAAATTGAGCATATCATTGCTACTTGAAACCCGGTCCCAAGGCATGACCCGTCTACAATCCGGATCCATACCTCCGCCCAATTCTAGCTCGGTCCCATAATAGATACAAGGCGTCCCCCTTTGTAAAAAGAGAAAGGCGAGTGCAGATTTGACAAGCTGGATATCACCCTTTGCAGTCGCTAAAATGCGCTCTGTATCATGCGAATCCAAGAGATTAAACATGACCTCAGAAATCTGCTGCTTGTAGTACATGGACTGGCAATTAATCTCAGCTATGAATTGACTGGTCTTCTTGCGCCTGCTCAAAAAGTAGTTCTTGATACTATCCGATAGAGGATAGTTCATGACGGCGTGAAACTCATCGCCATTTAGCCAAGGCTGAGAGGTATGCCAAACTTCTCCAAGAATATAAAGGTCAGGCCTTTTGGCCAAAACGGCCTTGCGGAAATCCCTCCAAAATTGGTGGTCAACCTCATTAGCTACATCTAGTCTCCAAGCATCAATGTCAAAATGTTCAATCCAATAGGTCGCGACGCTTAAGAGATAGTCTTTGACCTCGGGATTTGCCGTATTTAACTTAGGCATATAGCTGGCAAAGGCAAAGGTATGATAAGGCAATTCTTTTGGATTCACAAGCTTGTCATTCGTCACTGGGAACTCTTGAATATGGAACCAGTCTTTGTAAGCTGAATTTTTACCATGCTTGAGAACATCCTGCCATTGAGCAGATTGATCACCCATATGATTAAAAACCGCGTCCAGCATGACCTTCATACCACGCAGATGAGCTTGCTCCACCAGTTGGCGGAAAGTTTCCTTGTCCCCAAAGTGTTGATCAATTTCAAAGTAATCAGTCGTATTGTACTTGTGATTACTTGGAGATTCAAAGATAGGGCAAAGATAAAGTCCTGTAATCCCTAGGTCTTGCAAATAATCCAGATGGTCAATAATCCCCTGTAAATCTCCACCAAAGAAATCCGTAGTTTTAGGCGTGATTGACGAATCCCAATCTAGGGCTCCTTCTGGTGAAAGCTCGGCATTTCCATTGGCAAATCTTTCAGGAAAAATCTGATACCAGACCGTTTTTGAAACCCAGTCAGGAACCTGGCAACCATCAATCTCATGAATATAAGGGAGTTTAAAACCATTACCCTCTAAAGCAAGGTTTTCTGGACTATTGTCAGTGAAACCTTTATCTCCATACAAGATGCTTTGACCTTCTTTATCCTCAAGCTCAAAAAGATACTGGATCCGAGCAAAGCGCACAGAGACCGCTACTTGCCAATAATCAAATAAGGCATCAGAGGTCACTTTGACCATCTCTTTCACATCTTCATAAGAATCCTCAATAAAGATAAAGGGATCCCCATAGTGCAAAACGATTTTCTTTATATCCTCTTTCTTAGTCCTAATTCTGATATGCACTTGACCTTCTTTATAAAGATAGGCATACTCCGACTCCGGTCTATGGTAAATGGCTGCTAATTCCATATTTTGTCTCCTAAACTTTCTCTTTCAATTTTTAAAGCAAACGTTTTCATAACGTGACTCTAGTATACTATTTTAAAAAAATGATTGCAAGCCATTGTCAAAGTTTGGGAATAGGAGGTAAGGTAGGGTATATTAAAAAGCCTTGGAGACAAGGCTTTGGCCTTTATTGCAACTCTTTTTGTACCGAGTACACTTCTAGTGAATTTCTTAGTATCTTAATTCTACTAGTAAGTTATCTAATCCTTCGTCATCAACATCAGAATATATCTTCATATTTCGCTCCTTAATATATTTGATGTTGCCATTTCAAACAACATCCACTTTAAATAAACCAGAAATGATAGGTAATTTGGAAAATATAGAGGTATCTTTCACTATTCAAGCTGTACAAGAAATGAGAATAACAGCCAATTTAATCGTAAATTTTCTATAAAGAGCATATTTTTTCATACTGCTAGATAATTCATTGTTGTTTCTTTTTCCAAGAAGGGTCGTCCGACAACTCGATCTCACCTATTAACCACCGTGACATCTTCTTATTTTTGTCTTTAAAAGGGTCGAGTTTAATCAAAGTAAAAGGTGAAATACTTGCATCTGGAAAATACAACTCCGCTTTTAAAGACTGCTTAGGATTATCGTTGGCATAGGCTGAAAATTGAATATGGTAGTTTACACAAACTTTCTTCATAACCAAATGGATTATGAAGAACTAACTTTTTAGGTCTTATTTCCATATTTCTTAACCATTTTTATTTTTAAGCTAATTCATCACTATTAGGGTGCTTTTTAACATAAATAGCTGCATAAACTGCATCTACCATAACAGCTGGCAAAGTCAAGGTAAATAAAATTCCCAATAAAATACCAAAAGCATTTTGAATATAGCCTGTTAGGAGAGAGGGAATGATTGTTGCCCCCGTAAAAGCTATAGCAAAATTATTCCACCATGTTTTCTTTCTATCTCCCTCTTTTACTTGATTAAAAGCCCAGACTTTTCCTTGATTCTTTGGGAGGTAGTACCAAGCATAGAGGCCACAAGCAAAGATAAAAAGTAACAACATTGGTATAACATAAAATAGACTCAAATCTGAATCATAGACAGTTCGTGCACTAATAGAATCTCCGTTTGAGATGAACATCAATAATCCGATAAAGGTTAGGCAGACCAGTACTGTCCAGGACACTAAAGCAATTAAAATATAAGTCAACGACTTAAAGCGATTGATTAAAGAGTTAAAACAAGCAAAAAAAACACTAGCCACATTAATAATAATGCATATAAGAAATACTGCTTTAATAGTGCCAATATTATCCTCATAGCCCCCACCAAAATATAAAAATAAACTAATTGGTAAGCTAATCCATGGATATAATTTAATATAACCTAAACTGACACCATGTGTGATCAAAGGGCCATGGTATCTTTCTCTTTCTATATCAGTAATCTTTTTCTTACCTTTCGTATTCACCTTCACCAATTAACTAAACCACCCTCCTACTGTTTTTAAGCAATTGCCAATTGCATCTGTTGTGTTTATTAAGGCATTCTTAGCTGCATCCGTTATAGATTGATTAGATTTTAAAGCCATCCAATAGCTGTACCATAATAGATATAGTAGTTGTTCCTATCTTTGTTTTAGACTTAATATCAAAACTATCATCAGAGAGAATCAACTCAATTATATCAAGAGTGATTAAGTTAGGCTGCAGTCCGAGAGAATAGTGTTTCCCTCTCATTGAACCTAAGTCCATAAGATACTTTTTATTTTCTATTTCTACAATGCTATACGCCACCGTATTAACATTCTTAAACTTTAAATGAATCATTTACCACCCAAACACTTTCTGAATGGATTTAATACCTGAATCAATACTATTTCCAATGTCATTTATTCTATATTTTCTCAATCTTTTCAACCTCAATTTGACCATGCTTGTATGGATGAGCAATTGGAAAACTTCCTAGAGTAAACATGAAAAAGAATAACGATACGATTCCATTAATCACCAAAAAAGCTCCTTCTGTTCCATTATTCAAACCAAGAAAGAAAAGTAAACAAAGGGCAATTGCTCCAACCAAAGGATATACTCCTCCGTTACTTTTCTGAATAGTTGTGAATGTAACTATGTATTTATTGCTGTTTTGAGGAATCCATTTATCTGCTTTTTTATGGGATAACTTTAATGAAATCAGAATGGCAAAATAAGAAATCAGCATAGAAATTGCAAAGAGTAATAACTTTAATAATATTTGTTCACTAATATTATTGTGAATAAAAAAATTTTTCAGTGCATCATAGCTAACCTTGACGATTGGTTGAACGATTACGGCTCCCATTGTCGCGCTTACTGGTCTGCTAGGTTTAATTTCGAATTGGTTATTATTCTTTTCAATCTCTACCATGTCCACTGTAATCGTATCTGTTTTGAATCCCCAGTAATAGCTCTTGGGGCTTATAGTACTCGTATCCATGACATACTTCTTCGATTCTTGAGCTATCTGAACAATTTGAAAGCACGTCATACTTGAATTTTTAAATTTTAATTCCAAAATTATCCTCAAAAAAATTTCTAATTAACCTAATAAATCCTTATTAAATTTCTCGACTTCCTATAACTATGATGTTTTCAATCCTGAGAAGCTTCCGATAAGACTACTGACATTTCAACTCAGTGATTACTCTTTTCAATTCCGTTCATAAAAATCTCATTCTTTTTCAAAAATAATACTACTAATTTGTACAATCTTTTGATTAGATTTTAGGTGAATAGTTGCTCTATATATGGTGGAGCTGGAATGACTTACTACTACTACACATGTTGTTTCCTCTGGTAAATCATATTTGCTTTTTAGGTGTTTATAGAGGTCAGAGTTCTTTTCTGGCCGATATATAATCTCACGAAATTCTGTTTTCTCAGTCTTGAAGATTTCTTTCACATCCAAAGAAGCAAAATAATCTCTTTTCACAACCAAATTAAGGATTTCTTCATCAAATAAAGGATTTCTCTCTGAACCATAATTTAGTTCACCATTAGAGTAATTAACAGGAACTGTCTCTTTAGTGTCCCTAGTTGTTATTGTGTAATCCCCCTTAATATCAGCTTTAGTGATATCTAAGTCCACTTCGTATTTTTTGACTTCATCTTGATTTTTTATATAAACTCTACTAGTGTATGACTTTAGCCCAGTAAAATCTTTCTTGTCTTGTTCTAAAAATCTAAACATAGATTCAAACGTTTTTTCAAATTCGTACTGTTCCTTTGTTCTGTTTTTGGGAATGGTCTCACCACCCAAACTACATCCATTCAATGACAATAGTGATATCAGTATGATGACCAAGCTAGAAAGCCATAATAAATGCTTATATTTTTTCATTTATATCTCCTAAATAGTAATGAGTGGTATTTTTATCTTACAATATTTTTAATTAACTTCAAGGAATCACTTTTCTTTCACAAAATAAATTGCAGTGCTGATTTGTATCAATTTTTCTTTAGATTCTATACTTAGAAGGATATCGTATCTGTCATAGTACGCATATCCAAGACTAACTGAAAGTTTTGCGTCAGATGGAAGGTTATACTTTTCCACTATTTTTTTATATAACTCTGATTGATTTTCTGGTTGGTAAATAATATCACTCAATTCCGTTTCCGCACTCTTAAATGTTTTTTCCACATCTAAGGAAGTGAAATAATCTCTTTGAACAACTAAGTTAAGAATTTCTTCATCAAATAAAGGACTTATCTCCGAGCTATAATTCAGTTTACCATTAGAATATGTAACAGGAACTGTCTCCTTAGTGTCCCCAAGTGTTACTGTGTAATCCCCCTTAATATCAGCTTGAGAGATATCTAAGTCCACTTCGTATTTTTTGAATTCATCTTTATTTTTTATATAAACTTCACTACTGTATGACTTTAGTCCAGTAAACTCCTTCTTGTCTTGTTCCAAAAATTTAAACATGGGCTCAAAAGTTTTTTCAAATTCGTACTGTTCCTTTGTTCTATTTTTGGGAATGGTTTCACCACCCAAACTACATCCATTCAATGAAAAAAATGATATCAGGATAATTACCAAGCTAGCGAAATATAATAAATGCTTATATTTTTTCATTTATATCTCCTAAAATAACGAAAGCTGAGTCTATTATAGCATGAACATACTAGAAATGACTTTCGATAACCATTTATATTCACTTATAAACTTCATTTAAAGGCAATCAACGCATCAATATGAAAGCTTAATATTTTTTAAATGTTCATACTTACACTAGCTCAAAAAAGACATTCAAGAAAAAACTTAAATGTCTGTATTAATACATTATCAAGGATATTGTTTATCGAACAATATAAATTCCAATTTCCTAATCGGGATCAATAGCTGTGAACCTTACTTTATAACCATTATTTGTATATAGAAATTCTATTTGAAGTGTCATATCAAGTAATTCAGAATAACAAGGCATTTGATAGCTATCGGTAACCTTTTATTGATTAGGATCACTAGACTTATAATCCTCAATCCTAATTATATCATCATAACTATCTTCTGTAAATTTATGAGCAATTTCTATAATAGTACAATTTTGGGAATAGATCAGTGCACGAATTTCTTTAGCATTCATATCATCCAATGAAGCAGTCACTTCATCAACAAGTAAGATCGGCTTAATTCTGAGCAAGCATCTCGCAATTTCTAATTTCATCATTTGACCACCAGATAAGTTTTGACCATCAAGTTGAGTCTCAAGATTATTCCCCAACTCTTCTAAAAGGTTCACTTTCTGCAAAACATCACACAAATTACTATCAGAAATTTCCTGAAATAATGTTAAATTATCTCTTAAACTACCATTAAATATATACGGTTTTTGATGTATTAAAGACACCTTGTTATAGGATGGTTCATAACAAGTTCCTTTTTCATTTTCAAAATATAAACTTCCGGAAAATTCAGTATCTTCACCACTTAAAATTTTAAACAAGGTTGATTTCCCACTACCACTCGCTCCTGACAATAAAATCTTTTTTCCAAAAGGAATGTCCAAAGATAATCGTTCAAAAATGAGTTTATCTTCAAATGACTTACTAAGATTTCTACCATAAATCCTCAATTTTTCCTTTGAAGTTTTAATTTCTATTTCTTCATCATCATTATTTCTCATATTTAAAATGAAAACCATCTTATCCCTAATAAACTTAGCTGATTGCAAGCTAGAGGTTCCTTCTAAAAGTTGTTGTAATGGAGAAATTAAATTCATGGACGCAGTCATCATGGCTAGTAAAGTTGTAAGTGTGATAGAAGTTGACTTAATAAAAAACAAACCTATCATTAGTGGAACCACTAAGCCAATTCCTTTCAGAGGCCCCGTCCAAAACATGACCAGATTATGACTTGTATAATATCGGTATTGTTTTTTCTCCGTATTCTTGATTTCGTCCAAAACATGGGATGAAAACTGTTTACTTGCTTGATTACTACGAATTGTATCTATTCCTTTTGTAAAATCTGTAATAGATGTCATACTATTTACTCTCGCAGTGCTTAGCTCTTCTCCTCTCTTCTGTAACATTTTATTAAATATAAACTGAGGTATAATCATTAAAAATCCCCCGATTGTAAATAGCAGACCTACTTGGATATTTTGTATGAGGAGATATGACACTGAAGCAAGAATAGATAATACGTAGATGGGATAAACGATCAAAGAAACTAAGTATTCCTGCCAAAACATTGGAATATCCTGTGTCAAAAAGGAGTTTAGCTCTTCAGAGGTATAATTTAATCTTTTTTGATAAAAATTTTCAATGGCCTTTTTAGAAATTAGGACATTAAAATCTTCAATTATTGCACGTACTAGGATATTATTTATATACATACATGCATAAACAAATATATATAACAGCACTCCTCCCAGTCCAAATGTTAGAACCATCTGAGTATTATTCACGTCAATTTCCCCTGCAATCTGTATGAGAAAAGACGTAAGTAAGCCTTGTAAAGAATAGAGCATGGAAAACAGTATATAGACAAATAATTTTAATTTTGAGATATTCTCTAGAATTGTCTTCATATCATTCAACCTTTAATTCGTAGTTTACTTTATTAGATAAGATAGCGAGTTCAAAATTTTGTATAATATTTTGTTGTATTTGTTTGCATTTTTCATCAAAGCTACGTTCGTTAAAAATATCACGTTTTGGACAAGCGCGTATTAATAATTTCATTTACAACCATGCTTCTTCTCCTTTCATTTTTAATGCTTCTATTATATAATGTTAGAAACTTAAGAAAGAGAATTTTCGGAAATCCGAACATGAATAATCGAGAAAAATTTAAAGTAATTCGAAAGCAAAGAAAACTTTCCCTGAAAACACTCGGCAAAATTGCTGGCTCTGCAACAAGTATTTCTGACTTTGAAAACGGCCATACGAACCTTTCTAAAGATGTACTCTTTAAACTGTTAGGATTCATGATAGTTGAAATTAATGAATTTTTTGAGTGGAAGGATTTTCAAGATGATGATTTTTACAAAATAATACAACAAATAGAGGATGCTTTGAGTAATAACGATATTCAGACACTCTCTAAAGTAAAAAAAGAGCTTTTGGAGTTATCTTCAAAAAAAGAGCAATATATTTATCTTATTATCTCACTCGTTCTTGAGGTTATGATCTGTGAACTACAACATGAGACAGTTAAACAAGAGGTCATACTTCAGTTGACTGACTACTTTTTTTCATTAGAATATTGGACGAACCTTGACGTAGGGCTATTTGGAAATCTCGTTCCATATTTCACAACTGAAGCTCTGGTAGTATTTACTAATACCATTCTAGATAGTATTCCTCAATCACCAAAAAATAACCTTGATCGAATCAAGATTGATACAGTCCTAAACTGCCTTTCTGCTTTTATTGAACGAAAAGAGCAAGGAGCAAGTCAAAAACTTTTATGCTTACTGTTCCAAAAGAAATATCCAAACTACTTTTTATTTGAAAAGCTTTATCTACATGAACTTCAGGCTATGTATGACTATCTATGGGGAAATAGGGAAAAAGCCATAAAAACACATAGTACAATCCTAGAAACAGTTAATATCATTCTCAGTCCCGAAACGATGAACGAATGGGATGATTACTTTAAAAAAATTACTAAGCAACATTCTAATTTAAGTAAGTGACGAAACCTATTTAATTTCCAAAAATTATCCTAGTTTTCAAGTTGCAATCACCTCTGATCTATTCATACTCAGCATAAAATAAATAGGCTACACTAAACTAGACTCCATATAGAAAATGTTTTCCACTAGAATGGAAATTCTATGTCTAATACAGTGTAGCCTATTTATATCCTATTCACCAACTCACAACAAAGAGTGGCCTCTGCCACTCCTTGTTGTAAACTATGTATCATCCTATTTATCCAGTTTTATCACCTTATCATAGCGCTTCAAGTCCTCTTCGCTGTAGTGATGAATCACTTCTACAAGTGCTTGTGGGAGAGAGAAAAGGAGTTGACTGATTTTCTCTTGATTTTTAAGATCCAGATTGGCCTTGACCTCATCAGCCAGGATAAATTGACGATTGTGATAGAGCGCGCGAGCAATTTCTAGCCGCTGCTTCTCACCGCCTGACAGAGTTTGGTTGCTAGGTGTTTTGCCTTGGAGACCTTTCAAACCGGTTTGCTGCAGAATTTCCTCCATCTTTACAGAATCCAATTCTTGGCCCAAAGCGATATTTTCCTCCAGTGTCAATCCATCAAAAACGTGACTGGACTGGAGAATGTAGGCTCCAGCCTGATAAAGTTCATCCGAGCTTAACTCTTGTCCGTGATAGTGAATCCGACCTTGACTAGTCTTGATTTCTCCATAGATGAGGTTCAGTAAGGTTGTTTTCCCAGACCCACTTTCTCCGATAATGGCAATCTTTTCCCCTTCCTCAATGGTAAGGTCACAAGGGGCTAAGATTTCTTGGCCATCACGCTCTACGCTGACTTGCTCTAGCTGGATAGGAAAGACGGAACCTTCAAGAACAGAAGGATTCGTCAACTCCTCTCCCAGCAGTTTTTGAAATTTATCACAGAGAGACTTGGCTGATTTTCTAGTATTGATAAAATAAGATAGCTCCTGAAATTGGTAGCCGATATTGTGCGATACTAGGTAAATCCCAACAAAGCTGGCTGCAGTTAGGTAGTTATAATAGGTCATGAAACCACCAATGACAATCGGCGCGACCGAGCAAAAGGCATCAATCCCATTGATAAAGAGACTGTTTAAAGTCCGTTGCTTTTCATAGGCGACTTCTTGCTCTAAAGCCTTGTGTAAATCTTTGGTAAACCGTTTGTAAAACAAGCTTTGTGCCCGATAATGCCGTATGGGACGAGCACCTGCAATCATATTGGTCACTTGAGAGACATAGCCTTGGTTAGCCATGGACTTCTGCTTAGTAATCGCATCCAAGCGTTTAGAACCTATGCTGCTACAAAGAACTGGTATCGAATAAAAAATGATAAAGAGCAAGCCGAGATAAAAATTAGTCCAGAGTGCATAAGAGATGGAGACGGTTGTAAATCCCAAAGAAGAAATGATAATGACAGTAGGCTCAATATAGTTATTTTCTAGCTGTTTCACATCATTTTCTAGGTCGGACAAGACCTCTTCATCCGCTATCCGACGACTATATAAGAAAGTCTGAAAGATGGCCTGCTTAATGCCCGACTTGAAGTCCGTCAGCACTCGTGCATAGTAATAGCGTTTCCCCGCCAAACCCAGCAAGAGAATCAAATTTCCCACAATCCCCCAAATCAAGACCTGCCACAGCAAATGCAACTGGTGATTGGTAAAACTAGAGACAATATACTGAATCAAAGCTGGTGTAATGACAGCCTCCAGCCAGGTAATCATAATCGCCACAAAATAGAAGAATAAATACTTTTTAGTTACATAAGATCTAAGCATAACGCATAAACCTCCTGAAGTTATTTACCAACTTAGATAGTCGTTTTTTATCTAGACAGGGATATAAGGGCTTAATATTTTGTATAAAATGTGTATGTAACACCAAAAGCCTCTATTATCCTCCTAGAATGAACTTTTTCCATCGGCTAATTACATCCTTTAACGGTTCATCCAGATAGGAATAGGCCTTTTCCTTGATCCAATCAGGAATACCATATGCTGCCTCAGCTATGCTCCCCGTTATTGCAGCAAGAGTATCACTATCGCCACCAAGGGAGATGGCATTTCTAATAGCATCTTCGAAGTCTCTACTTTCCAGAAATGCAATAATGGCCTGGGGTACGGTATCCTGACAAGTTTCATTGAAACGGTAAGTAGGGCGGATTTCATCTAGAGTTTGAGATAGATTGTAACCGTACTCCTGCTCAATATAATCCTTGATCCGTCTTTTACACTCTGTAGGATTGTCGTTGATTGGTTGCTCATAATCCCCACAATAACCTCCAAAGTAATAACGACACAGAAAGATCGCATCAGTTGTCGCCATGGCGCCTTTGATACCTTCAGGATGATTATGGGTGACTTCTGCAGAAAGTCGTGCAAACTCCCTAGCTGATGGTGTCATACCAGTTCTCGCACAAAAACCACAGTCCATAACCCAAGCACAGGGAGAAACACGCATAGCAGATCCATTTCCAAAGCTATTGTAAGGATCACGATTGTCACTATTGATCCAACTACTAAACCGAGCACCGTAGCCTGCATCGGGATACATTTTGCCATATTTCTTCATGGCGTCAATAAAGTTATCTTTCTGACCACCCTTCATAATAGCCTCAGCAACAGCGCAGGTCATAACAGTGTCATCTGTGAAAAAGCTGTCTTCACGAAATAAAGGGAAATCCTTTGTCTTAATATTATCCCACTCATAGACAGAACCTACAATGTCTCCAATAATTGCTCCTAGCATGGTATCCTCCTTACGAACTATTGGTTTAGACTGACATTTCTACTTGTCATACTCTCTTATTTTATCAGCATATTCAGTTAAAAGATTCTTTGAGTAAATTTTTTCATTTTTTGAATTTCTAACTTCTTTCCAAAGAATAGAAGCTACTTTTAGTTTATTCGAGTAGTTGGCACTATTTTCGTCTGCACAGAAATCCTTTAAAAACTGATTCCATTGACAAACCGAATGATCATACTTGGCATAATCTGAATTTCCATAATAAACTTTTAACATATCTTGAATGGTAAAACTTAAATCATGTTCTCTTTTTACTTTTCTCCAAGCTGTAGCCATATCAGCAGTAAATTTAAAGGGGGAAACACTTGTTAAAGTTGAAAAATATTCTCTAAAGTGTGCATTAAAGGAGAATCCACATTCAAGTAAGGGCGTATCTAAGGCAACGACTTCTACTTGTTTCTTTTTCCTTTTCACTGTTGATTTTTTAATCAATTTCCCCTTAAAGTACTGCTCAATAATATGATTGAGTTCCTGTTTTGTACATCTATATTCAAGCCCTAATGACTTGCATATCTGTGAAAGTTCATCACGATACCAATAGTATTTATTAAACTCATCAAAGGATGTGATTTTTTCAAACTCAGGTCTGCTTTCTATCAATATAACACCTCCTTAAAAACAGTTTAGGTTTTCATTTCTAAATAATGGAGTTTTAGTTTCTTTATTCTGAGGACTAGCTACGTTTCGCTAACAAGCTTACACATTCAGCGGTTCGGACTTACCGTATCATCCGTGAAAAAATAATCCTCACAAAATAAAGGAAAAATTCTTCGTTTTGATATTGTTCCATGCGTAAACTGAACCTACAATGTTTCCAATAATTGCCCTAGCATCCGTTTCCTCCTTATGGCATATCAGATTCGTTACACATTTCTAATGAGTCACTCTTTAAAAATGGCACCACCAAATCAATCCACTCATAAGGCAGGTAAGCTGATAAATAACCGTGGTTATAGCCCTTTGCTTCATACAAAATTGTGTTTGAATGTAGCTGATGAAATAATTTCGCTGATTCTTTCACACAGTTCAATTCTTTTTCACCATAGATATACAGAACCTGAGCCTTGCTAGCAGAAATCATATCTTTCAACTTGTAACATCCCATATAGTTTTTGTAAATGGTCACCAATGTTTTGATAGGCGTCCTTGGCAAATCCTCCAAATAATAAGCTTTTATTTCCTCTGGATAAGCCAGTTTAGGATAGAGTTTGTTCATCATGCTTAACTGAAGTTTGCAAGAGAATTTATTGAACATCAGTTTACCAAATAGAGACACTAGAAAGACGCTGATTTTAGCTAACCTTGGTTGAGGAATACAGAGGCTTCCATCTATGATGGCCTTCTCAGCAATTTCACTGTCTAAAGACAAAAGCTCTATGGCAATTTGACCACCAAGTGAAACACCACCGATTGCAAATAATTTCCCATCACAGTTTGCTTTGATATAGTCTAGAATCTCCAAAGCAGAATCTTCAGTAGAAACATAATCAAGTTGATATTCCTCGCCGTGGCCATTCAAAGTGGGTAGAATAATACGGTATTCTTCTGACAAGATTCGTGCTTGACGAAGATAATTCCACCAAGAACTGCCACCACCATGTATCAGTAAAATAGGAGGCAAATTCTTATCACCAAATTCATGGAATTTCATGTTTAAACTCCTTACTGTAGGACTTTCACTAGCTACACCCCTGTTTAATCAGCTCGTACAAGCAGTGATGTCTCATCAAATAGAAAAGTCTCTAACATTGATTATCTAGAATGACCACACGTTACTTTCAATAATGGATATCCTGATCTAAATTTTAAAATGTTGTTTCCTTACTAATTCTATTACTCGCCAATATAGTATAAATCAAATAACCAATAAAAATGATAATAAAAATAAGATTAATTTTTAACACAAAATAGAGATTTAACAAATTTGCGAATGCATGAAATAATATACAGTATCCCACAGATTTCGTTTGACGGTAAAGAAGCCCTAAAACAAAACTTAAAAATAATGTATATATAAAAAATAAAATAAAAGGAAATCCTTGATGACTTTCTCCAACTATAAACCATAAAGTCAGATGCCATATTCCCCAAATTGATCCTACAATCAAATTAGATTGCCAATAAGTATATTTTTTATCAAGTAATGGTTGTAATATTCCTCTCCATCCTAATTCTTCATGTCCACCACCAAAAAAAATTAGTTGTATAAAGAATAATGGCATCAGATAAATTGATACTCCGTTTAATTCTAAGGAAGATACAGAAAATAGTATCAAAATTGCTAACAAATGAATAATGAAATAAATACTACTATTTTTTCTTTTATTAAATACAAAATGTTTAAATTTTATATTATTTCTTTTCAAATAAAAGCCACTTGCAATAGCTGGACCAAGTGCACCTACTATATGTAACATTCTCCCTATAAATGTTTCTAATCCTAAAATATGAGATTGAGTAAAGATGGCAAGAATCCCCCAAGCTATATAAGTAATTCCAAATGTAAAACAAAGATAATTTTTTAAATTCTTTTTGTCAATTTCTGTCATTTTATCTTCCTTATTTTGATTATTTTATATGTAATATTTGTTACTGCTTCTTAGTTGCTCTCGATTATAACTACCTATATTCTATCATAAAAACACAAAAAAGCCTTACAATCAAGGCTTTTCATAATTGATTCATACCAAGATTTCTAGGCTTTTACGAGAAAAGCTACACAATCGGCGGTTCGCTGTTAACGTATCGTTTCGTCGTAAACTCCTTACTCTACGACAAGCTACTCCCCAGGGAATCTTCTCGACCTTCAGTCTCATTTTGTTGCATGGGAGGACTCAAAAGGTTAAGTGAACTTTTGAAGTTCAGTTACACTTCTCTAATAAACTTACCGCTTCAGAATATCGTATATGAACTATATATATCAGCATTTGTTTTTATATAAATTTATATCATGACACATCATTTTATAGATTTAATATCTAGTCAAAACCGCAATCATATCTTATTACTCTTTTTTTTCGAATAATATTTTCTTCAACTCCTCTATAGCCTTATCTAATTCTAAATATTTCATCAATTCCTCTGATGTGAGCTTATCCTTAATTTCAAATAAATTTTCCTTTGCGTTAATCAATTGACTAATTTTCCATATTTCCTTCATCGGCCGTATATCAAACCTAAACGCATTTTTATACATATACTTACCAATATTTGTATAGAATTCAATACTACCTTCTTTATTTCTGCCTAAATGAGTATCATATTCTTTTAATACAGGATCTACAAATCCAAACTCTCCATCATTGGGTTTATCTTTATTTTCCGTTGGCCATTTGCCGAGTTTTTTTCTATTGCATGTGAAACAAGAATATACTAAATTGGAATAATCAAGTTTTCTACTTGAATCTATTCTGTCAGGAACGAAATGATCTGGTTCAAAACCTTTTGTTGTAACCTCTTCTGGTTTACCACAATAACCGCATATATGTTTAAAGTCTTCTCTCAATTGAGGAACATATTTTTTATAGTCATTTTCTTGATTTACATCAACACTTCTACTGATTTCATTTTTTCCATGTATTCGCATACTTTTTACCTGTTTTCAACTTCCTCTACCAAAACATTTACTCTTCCAAGTATTTCATCAATTTTCTGATTAACTTCACTACTTAAAAGCTGAATTGGCAAGTCATCTACTTCACCATATGCGCGTAATAATTTATACAGATCTATAAATTGTTCTTCTTCTATTGCTGATATAGAACCATTTTTCTTTGCTTTAAGCAGTTCCTCATAACTGATATGATATTTATGTAATCTATTTTCAAAAACATCAACAGCCTGTTTGATTTTTCTTGTAAACTCTTCTATATCATCTGCGGCTAAAACATTTCTGTCTTCAATCAAATTTATAATTACTAAATTTTCACGTATCGATTCTTCAGGGTAATTAGTTAATATTAAGCATGGTAAATCAGGGACTTTCGCATTTATGTAAGCAATTAATTCAGTCCCTAAAAACTTAAATTTATTATTAAGTTTATAATCTATAATAAGACATTTAATACAATTAGACAAAAGCCACTCTATCATTTCTGGCATTTCAGTAATGCCATCCGGATATAGTAATTCAATATCTTTTCTTGCTAAACGTACTCGATAATCCTCATATGAATTTCTATCATCATCAATAAATCCTATTCTATACATGTCAGCCCTCCACTTCTATTTCTTTATTAATCTTATAGTGGCATAGAATCCAGAAGTATGTTTCATATTATCAGATAAATCTATACTTCCATTATAGTCAGCAACAGTTCTATTTATAATCCACATCCCCATACCAGTGCCAATAGTTTCTCCCATTTCATTTCTTCTATCACTTTCCATAGGTTCTAATATTTTCCTTGGATTTTTTTTATAGGCTTCAGATAGCCCTTGTCCGGAATCGCTGTATTTGATAATAATTTCTTTATCTGAGTCAGATACTACAATTTTTATACTCTTATTATCTGAAAAACAGGATTCAAAAGAACTAACACTATTAGCAATCAGATTACTAAAAATGCTTTCGATATCATAAGGAAAACATTTTAATTGTATTTCTGAACCTTGAAATTCTATATCTATTGAAACGTTTTTAAGTGTTTCTTCCCATGACTTTACCGTTTGTGATATCAGAAGATTTAAATCTGTTTTTTTCATAGTTCTTTTATCGCGTGTTACAGAACCTATTGTTACCTTGAACCATGAACTTAATGATTCTCTCATTACATTAGCTTCATTTAGATATTTTAACACATCTTGCAAGTTACTATCTAATTCCAAAGCTTCTTTAGCCAAAACAATCTTCATGCTTAGCTTATGAGTTATATCTTTAATTTCGTGGACATAAGTGTTAGTAACTATACCAGTTGTAGCTAATGTTCTTAGCAATCTATTCTCATCTTCTAAGTTTTTAATAACTGTATCTTTATGATCTAAAACAGTCTTAGCTTCTTCTGGATCTATGAAATTTTTAGCAGATTCTGACTTTTGATTGCGTCCACTGCTATCACCTAAAAATTTCTTATCTTCTCTAGCTGCTTTTGCTTCTTCTGCCTTCTTATTAATTTCGGCTTGTATCCTTGCAGCTTCCATTATTTTGTCATAGCGAGCATCTAACTTACGAAAAACATATTGTCTATCTTTTTCAAATTCCTGAATTACATTAATTAAAAATTCTTTTAATAATACAAATTCCTTTGTTTCTACAATACCTTCTCTATTGGATTGATCTGGTAATGTAATATTCATGCGAGAAATAAAAATTGATCCAATTATTTGATCAGTATTAACCCTCCACGCACCTGTTTGATGTGAAGGTGCAGCAGGAGATTTATTTTTTCTACCAGCTAATAGCAGCCAGTCATAATCAGATGTTTTGGGTTCTCCATAAGGTCTCACTCTAAAACTATCTCTATATATTTTTATTCCCCCAAAAATATCCCTCTTATTATTACGATTGTTCGACAATTTATAGAAATATTTTTCAGCATCTGTTTTTGAAGAAGTCACTTTTTCAAAATATAAAACTCCGGAAAATTCACCAATTGTATTTTTAAACTGCTCCCCACGTTTTGGTAGCATATGTGCAAAGTTTGTTTCTATACAAATATATTTGCCTTTAAAATACTGTTCATCTTCTGAAGTAAATTCAGCTTGTGTAATTATTTCATCAAATCTATCACCAAAGTCAAATTCATTTCTATGTATCTCAATATAAGTTTTTCCATCTTTCAGAACATTAAATTTAATTTTATAATCATAGGAAAAAGCATTCTCAACATCTAATACATCAGCATCTTCACTTGAGTTTTGTTCATCGAAGAAATATACTTGAAATTCACTTTTCATTTCATATGGTATTAATGTTATTAAATCGTCCTTGATTTTTTTTATAACATTATCATTCCATGAGTCTCTTAAAGAAGTTAACCTAAAAATAGTTCCCGTGTTTTTTAAATTACTTAATATTATATTTTTTACTTCGTAATTAATAACTGAATCAAGAAACCCATCTATTGATTCAGTTGGTTCATACAAATCTGCTGTTACATCTGTAATATTATCACTCTTTGAAAAATCCTCCCAATCAACCTTCCAAATTAACTTTCCTTCCGCAGAAACAGTAAACATTTCACATGTATCAGATATCCTGTCTAAAGCAAACCTTCCAATTCCTTTTGCTCCAGTTTGTATTCGACCTGATTTGCTAATAAATCTATACTTTTTTGTCGATCTTCCAATAGTCATCCAGTGTTTTATAATTACATCCTTTGTCATACCACAACCATTGTCTGCGATATATAGCGAATTAGTTGTTTTTTCATAATATAAGACACAAATCGTAGCATCCGCATCATATGTGTTTTTAACTAATTCAATTATGGCACCGTTTAATTTTGATACATTTTCCCGTCCTATTAAACGAGCTGTATAAGCATCTACATTGAATGGTATCTTCTCCATGGTAATTTCCCTTCCTAATCCAAAGTATATTCAAAATTCATAACATCTCTTGCTGTAATCCTCATTGTTGTTCCACTAGCATTAATCCCTATATCATAAACATAATTTAAAAATTCATCACTTTTCAAAATCTTTTCTGCAATTTCTAATGACAAATCTCCTTTTTGATATATACATATCCCTGAATAAGGTACTTGATTTTTAGTAATGTGATGTATTTTAACTTTTTCTGTTATCAAAGTAGATAACAATAATTTTTCTTGATTAAGATGGCTTAATGCTTGTGATCTTCCAAACTCGAACCATTGTGCATTTTTATCTTTATCACGCTTATTTAATCTTTCACTAAAGGATTTTAAATAGTTATACACTCCTGGAAATTGTTGAATAAACTCTGATTCTTCAAAGCGCAATATACTATTATTTTCTCCATATGAGTATGGAAAAATCAAAAATTCTTTTCGGGCATACTGCAATGATCTCGGACTAACGGCTTCTCTTAATACCGATTTTTCAATTTTATACCCATTAACCAATATATGTTCATTATATTCTTCATATTTTTTTATTATAAATACTTCATTTAATAACGTAGCAATCGAACACATTGCATTAAAATCATCACCAAATTTTCTTTTTTCCTTTTTTTTAACTACTTCTTTTTTTCTAAAAATCCACTTATTTGTTAAACTATTTTTATGCAATGTTATTTCTCGCTTTTTTACCTTATCTACATATTGAATATCGTTATTGTTCTGTGTGCCATTACAAATAATAATAGCAGAAGAAATTAATTTATTTTCAAAGAGTTTTTCTGTTGTATAATCAATTATTACTGACAAATGAGGTAACATAAAGATACGTAATCTATCTGCAAATCTATTCTTAAAAATGTTATTAGGTATCAGATATGCTAATTTACCATCATCAGCTAATAGTTTTATAGACATTTCAATAAAAGCATAATAATAATCTGGTTTCCCATCTGAACACACTATAAAATTCTTTTTAATGAAAGATCTTGTAGTTTTATTTAAATCTGAATATGTTATATACGGAGGGTTTCCTATAATAAAATCGAATTTTTCGATAATAGAACTTTTTAAAAAGTCATTCTGTGCAATATTCCATTTAACACAATCAATATTATATTTTTGCGCAACCCTATTTAAATTATCTATACAATTCACTTTGTGCTTCTCATCTATTTCATTTCCATATATATCATTTTCCAATCCATAGATTATTTTATCTTTAGAAAAATTTTGTTTTAAGCAGTCAATAATGTATCTATCGACAATTTCAACAAGAAAAGCTCCATCACCACAAGAATTTTCTAGAACCTTTTTTCCATATAGCTTTTCTATATACCCGACCTGATTTAATATCTCAACGACAATATTGTGAGGAGTAAACACTTGACAATTAATATTAATACTTTCCATATATTTGCTCTCCTTTTTAATATAATTTTTAACTTGAATTAGTACCTTTTCTATTAAATCATCTTAAAATACCTTAAAGCATCGATGATAGTTTCCTCTTTTTCCGGTATGCATTGTGGAATAAACTAATTCTCTTTTTCCAATTTATTATAATGCTCCCTCAGTACAATACCAAATTTCTTTTTAATCTGTGCAATAAAATGTGTCGAAACCTTTAAATCAAACTTTTTCAACATTTATATTCCTTGATTGTTTTACTTTCAGCACTTGTCAAATCGAGCCTATTAAGCTTAATTTATCCATCTATATGCTTATCGACATCGAGTTTGGACAAAAGTACTACGCACTCAGCAGTTCGCTGTTACCGTATCGTTTAGTCGTAAACTCCTTACTCTACGACGGCTATCCCATGGGCAGAACATCTGCTTCTACTTCGCTGATGCCTCAGCTCGTACAAGCAGTGATACCGCCTCGACATGATGCGTTTGTGGGACTCAAAAGGTTTGGGTGAACCTTTTGAGGTTTAACAGCGTTTCACTAACAAACTCACACACTCAACATGATGCGTTTGAGGAAACAAGTCTACAGGCTGGACTTTCTTCAATTCATATCCTAATTCTTGGTAGAGTTTGATATCACGCGCCATGGTTGCGACATTACATGAAATATAAGCAATGCGGTCTGCTCCTGTTTGGGCACTTGCTTTGATAAAGCTTTCGGTCAATCCCTTGCGTGGGGGATCAACCAAGATAACGGTTGGTTGGATGCCTTCCTTGAGCCAATTCTTCATTGCATTTTCAGCTGTGTCGCAGACATAGTGGGCATTTGTGATATTGTTTAATGCAGCATTCTTCTGGCTATTCTCAACTGCTTCTGGGATGACCTCAACTCCATAGACTTCCTTAACATGTTTCGCAACAGAGAGGCCAATCGTTCCAATGCCAGAATAAGCGTCGATCACCACATCATTTTCCCTTAACTCTGCAAAGTCAATAGCTGTCTGATAAAGCTTCTCTGCCATTTCAGTATTGACCTGATAAAAAGCTGGCCCAGCGATTTGGTAGTCATTTCCCAACATCTGATCGGTAACATAGTCTTGGCCGTACAGTGTCCGCCATTCTTTCCCGAAAATAGCATTGGTATTTTGGTCGTTGATATTTTGCATGACAGACACAATCTCTGGGAACTGCTTGATGATTTGTTCGATCAACTGTTCAACACGGAAAACTTTAGGACGAGTTGTCACTAAAATGACCATGATTTGTCCTGAGTAGTGCCCGCGTCGCACAACGAGGTTCCGAATCAAGCCAGACTGCTCCTTTTCATCATAAGGCTTCAAATCAAAACGACGGAGCAGATCTCGAAGAGCCACCACGACTTGGTCAATGACAGGATCTTGAATAAAGAAATCTTCAAGGGGCATAAGGTCATGCGAATTCTTACGGAAAAAGCCAGTTTCCAAGACACCATTCACTCGACGAACAGGCACCTGCGCCTTATTTCGATACTTGACTGGATTCACCATACCAAGCGTTTCAGCAACTTCTACATCCGAAATTCCTGCAATCTTGTAGAGACTATCCTTGACTTGCTTGCTTTTAAACTTGAGCTGCTCTGGATAGGCTAGATGCCCCAAATCAGCGATACCTGAGAGTAGATAAGCTAGGTCAAGGTCTTGGTTACGATGTGGAGAATGTGTAAGGTATTCTTCAACTTTCCCATAGCCAATCTTTTTATTGACCTTGAGGACTCGCATAAGGATTTTTTCAGTCGGTAGAGCATTTTCTACAAAGAAAACCAGGCCATCGACCTTGGCCACTCCTGCTCCCTCATGTGTCAAATCCACAATTTCAACTTCTACAATATCATTTTTCTTTAACATATTTTTCTCTTTCTGCTTTATCGCTCTGCCATTTCCAAAAAGAAAAGGTAGAAACTTGTCCTACCTTCCATTATATCATAGATATCTATCTCAAGCCCATTTGCTGTAATTTAGCCTTATAGGCTTCAAAGTCGATCAAGAGGCCTTGGCCACCGTACATGTCATAGGCATCTTGCCAGTCACCTAAGTCAGGAATGGTGACACGTTCAACTCCACTAGCTGCCCCACTCAAGAGAGACCAGCTATTGGTCAAAGGGAAAGTGTAAGGTAGATTTGTAGAGGTCATTGCATAGACCTTACCCAAAGCCTCTGAGCCTGAAAAGAGTTTCATTGGATTTTTGGATTGCTGAATCACTGCTGTCAATACTTCCTGCTGGCGACGAGTCCGACCAAAGTCACCTTCGTCGTCCTTACGAAAACGCGCATAGTTGAGCAAGGTTCTGCCATCCATCTGTTGCGGACCGACTTTAATCGTTTGATTGGGAACCACGCCATCCTTCATATTGAGATCATCTGGGACTTCTACTTCCGTTACAGGCTGGCCATCAATCGTTGAAAATTGAGCATTCATAGCAACGCCTTCTGGAAAGAGCGTGTCAATAGCTGTCGCAAAGGTTGAAAAGTCTACCAGAGCATAGTATTTGATATTGATATCAAAATTATCCTTGAGCATTTCACGCACCAATTCTGCCCCCTGGTGATTATTTTGCTCACCAATGGTATAGGCTGAGTTGAGCTTCTGATCATACTCGCCGGGCTGACTGACACCTTCAATATTAACGAGAGTATCCCGCATAAAGCTGACTAATTTCAGTTTCTTATCTTTGCCCCCAACATTGAGAACCATGATGGTATCAGTTCTCGTTTCGTCAGAAGTCTGCCCAACACGACCATCTGTCCCTAAAATAAGGATATTGGTTCCATTTGGACTATCTTCACCATGAAAGACTTCAGCTGTTGGTTTATTTTCAGCTGGTACTGACCAGACTCCTTTAATAAACATGACAAGCATTCCAGCCAATACGAGAACGATAAAAGTAAGCAACCATTTCAAAACGCGACCAAAGGTCCATTTTTTCTTGCGTTTTTTGGGTTTCTTTTCCTCTCCCTCGGGACCTGAGTCAGTCTGACTTGGCTTTTCTATTCGCCGTTTTTTAGGCCTCTCAGCTTTTTCAGTCTGTTGCCGATCTTTTCTGCGGCTTGTTCTATTTGGGTAAACAGGTAAAGAGTCTTCCAACTTGTCAGAAACAGGTTTTTCCTCTTCTCTGTAGCTAGGCTCAAAAATTTCTCCCTGAGCCTTACGCATCAGATAGTTATATTCTTCCTGTTCCCGCTCGTTTAAGTAATGAAAGTTTTTATATAAATAATCTAAACGTAATTGTTCATGATGGCTCAGATTGTCTTGTTGTTTCGCCATATTTCCCCCGACATTTATGCAATAAGATGGACACTATACTGTCCTAAAATTTTATAAGTAATTCCGATGGCTGTTAATTCTTCCAGAGCAAATTGGAGCAGAGACTCCTGTTCACCATTGACATCAATGATAAAGAAATATTCTCCCAGTGCTGTCTTTAGAGGTCGACTTTCAATCTTGGTCAAGTCAATCCCTCGCCAAGCAAAGACAGACAAGGCCTTATAGAGAGCACCCGGTATATTGTCCGGCAAAGTCAATCCCAAGGTCTTTTTGGGAGCAAGTTTTTCTAAAGCGAACTCCGGTCTCTTACAACCTAAAACCCAAAAACGTGTGAAATTTTCACTCATTTCTTGGATATCTCTTGCCACAAGTTGCAAGCCATACTCCTCAGCAGCCGTTTCTGGTGCAATAGCAGCATAAGGCTTCTCTGGATGTTTTGCTACTAGACGCGCTGCTGCAGCTGTACTAGCAGTTACTTCCAACTTAACGTACGGATAATGCTCCTGAATATAAGTCTTAGACTGAGCAAGAGCTTGTGGGTGAGAAAAGATGGTCTCTATCGGTCCATCAGTCTGACAGGCTAGGAGCTGCTGCTTAATTGGTTGAATCAACTCTGCTACAGCTTGAATCTGGGACTGATGAAAGAGATAGTCCAAAGTCTCATGAACACTTCCTTCAATCGAATTTTCAACTGGAACAATTGATAGGTCCACTTGACCTCTTTCATAAGCCTTGATGACTTCTGTGATGTTTGGATAGGGCTCTAAATGTGCTTCTGGAAAAGCCTTCTGAGCCACTTGATGAGAAAAAGAGCCCTTGGGCCCAAGATAGCCTACAAGCATCGAATCGTCTCCGCAATTTCTTCTGGTGTTTTTCCTGCCACATCAATGATATGCGTGGAAATTTTCTCGTAAAGAGGTAAACGAGCCTCAAAAATTTTCTTAAATTCTTCTCGTGTATTGTTTAAATAGAGTGGCCGCTGCATGGCAAGATCTTTCTCAATGCGCTTATACAGAGTATCAAAATCCACTCGTAGATAAATATTGTATGGATTCTTTTCAAGCAGGTCTCGGTTATGTGGATTGACCACAATTCCTCCACCAGGAGAAATAATTTCAGCCTGGTTCATCAATAGATTCTCTAGCATCTCTGCTTCGATCTTTCGAAATGCGTCCTCACCTTTTACGGCAAAAAAATCATTGATTGACATACCAATCTCATCAGTGATTAACTCGTCCATATCGTGAAAATTAGGATCCAGTATACGACCAACTGTCGTCTTTCCTGCTCCCATAAAACCTAATAGTATTTTAGTCACTTAACAATCCCTCCAAATGAGCAAAAAAGTCCGGATAGCTAGTATTGATTGCTTCTGCCCTCTCAAGCTCCACGTTTCCATCTTTTACTAAAAGTGCTGCGATGGCAGTCATCATACCAATTCGATGATCTCCATATGTATGAACGGAAGCTCCTTTCAAAAGTGTTTTCCCTTGGATAATCATTCCATCCGCTGTCGGCTGGATGTCCGCTCCCATACTATTGAGTGCATCAGCTACAACCTGAATGCGGTCCGTTTCTTTAACTTTCAACTCCTCAGCATCTCGGATCAAGGTTTGTCCCTCAGCTTGTGTCGCTAGCAAAGCAATGATAGGCAACTCATCGATTAAGCGAGGAATTAGTTCTCCACTGATTTCTGTTCCATGAAGTTCCGAGCTTTCAACAGTGATGGTTGCCGACTTGGCTACTTCATCAACCTCAGACACTGACAACTTGCCTCCCATAGCTTGGATCACATCTAAGATGCCTGTTCGAGTCTCATTGATACCGACATTGGTTAGAGTGATTTTAGAGTTTGGAACAATCAAACCGGCTACTAGCCAGAAAGCTGCGCTAGAAATATCTCCAGGTACAACGACTTCTTGAGCTTGCAGTTCTTGTTTACCCGCTACTCTGATCTCCTTGCCGTCCACCTTTAGCTGGCCGCCAAATTGTAAGAGCATATCTTCCGTATGGTTTCGTGTCAAGTCTTTTTCGATAATCAGAGACTCCCCCTGCGCTTGCAGAGCTGCAAAAATGAGGGCCGACTTCACCTGAGCCGAAGCAATAGGCAATTGATACTGAATGGGTTTTAGGCTTGGATTGCCATGAATGGTCAAAGGAGGTAAATCCCGCTCTGTTTGGCCAGCAATCTCAACTCCCATCTGTCGCAAAGGCAGGCTGATACGATCCATGGGTCTCTTAGACAAGCTGTCATCTCCTACCATCTGAGCAGAAAAGTTTTGACCAGCTAAAACACCAGCAATCAAGCGCATAGAGGTGCCTGAATTCCCCATATCAAGCGGACGTTGAGGTTCCTGTAAACCATCAAAGCCACAGCCATGGATTTCAACAAGATCTCCCTTATCCTCGATTTGAACTCCCATCTCTCGGAACACCTGCATAGTTGAGAGGACATCCTCTCCACGCAAAATATCATGAACTTTGGTGACACCCTTGGCCAAACTTCCAAAAATAATGGAGCGATGGCTGATAGACTTATCACCTGGCACACGCAAACTTCCTCTTAAACCTTTTGCATTTGTCCTTAGTTTCATGGAATACCTCGCACAATTGTTTCCTTTCATTTTAACACAAATAGAGCATGAAAACAAATGAAGATCAGCCTTTTCTAAAGACAAAAAACACTCTAAATCTATTAGAGTGTTATAGGATTAGGTCCTTTTTTAACTGATTAAATATGTTCTGAAAACTTATCTTGAATAAATTGGGCAGAACGAGCTAATTTAGCTTCTTCCTCTTCTGTCAAAGTCAATTGCAACTGTTCGATAATACCTGAACGACCAACAAGAGCTGGATAACTTAGATAAGTATCAAGCGGTGCATAGTAATTTGTCACAGGAAGTTCTTCATGGGCATCTGAAATGACAGCCAAAGCCAGACGGATAGCTGCACTAGCAATCCCGTAGGAAGTGTACTTTTTCCCGTAAAAGACGGTATGACCGCCCTTCATAGCTTCCGTGCCAATTTCTTCTAAAACTTCTTCTGAAGTCAGCTTGCTAATAGGTTGCCCCTTAACTCGAACTTGGCTCCAAGCGGTAAACTGGGAATTTCCGTGCTCGCCCAGATTATAGCCGTAAACGCTACGAGGATCGACTCCAAAACGGACTCCAACTGCCCGCTTCATCCTTGCAGTATCCAGCAAGGTACCTGTCCCAATCACTCTTTCTTTCGGAAGGCCTGTATAATGCTGGTATAAGCTGGTCACGACATCAACTGGGTTTGTGATGGCAATCAAAATCCCTTTAAAGCCTACTTCCTTGATTTTTTTGGAAACTTCAATCACCTCTTTTGAAGTGAAAGGCAACTCTGCAAATCTGTCAGCATTAGAATTATCTTGTAATTTGATATTCCCCAAAGCTGAAATAATAATATCAGCATCTGCTAAGGCTTCATAAGAATTAACTGTGATATTGGCATGATGATTGAGATTGGCTGCAGCATCTTGAAAGTCTAAAGCGTCAGCCTTGACCTTAGCTTCATTCGTATCAATCAGCACATAATCATCAAAAGCTCCTTGAGCAATCAAGCCGTGGGCAACCGCAGCTCCAACATTTCCCATTCCAATAATAGCAACTTTTCGTGACATAGAAATTCCTCCCATTTCCCTTTCGTTATGATTCATTATACTCAGAAAGCATCAAAATGCAAGTCTTTGAAGCAAAAAGCCTGTTGACTCAAAAGAGAAAACAGACCGTCAGCTTTTATTTCATCAAATCTTGAATTGGCTCAAAGACAATACGTTCAATATCAGACAAGTAAACAGAAAGTTGTTGCTGCTTCGTGAAAAACTCAGTCACAATCGCATTGGCTTGAATCTTTTCTCCAAATGACTTCATTTCTTCTTGCAACTCTGGTGTCGGCATTTGTCCTGTCTGCATTAATTGCTGGATTTTTCCTTGAAAAGCAATATAATCGTCAAAAAGAGACTTGGCTTCACTATCTGCATCAATGGCTGCCTTGCTCTCCAAAACTGCCTTATACTCAGGTAGTTCACGGAAAGTACGGTTGAGTTCATTGGCTAAATCATAAATATTTGACATAGTATTTCTCCATTTCTTTAATTTAAAAATACCTGATATCTTGTATTTTCTCTTACTATTTTAGCAGATTTTTCTAAATCTTGACGATTTTTAAAGGTGATTTGTAGAATACCGTGGGTATCCTCTCTATTTTCCTCATTAATTCTAATATTGACAACTGAGATCCCTCTTAGTAGTTCTAGGACGCTAAGAATAGTTCCTTCTTCATCAGGCACCTCGACAAAAAGATCATAAAAGCTATCTACACCAGCTCGTTTATGAATTTCCATCTGCTTGCGACTCTGCCGTCCTCGGTCGAAAAATTCCCAGATAGCTGTCTCGTCCTTAGCCTCAATCGCTGCGGCTACCTTGTCTAGCTGTTTTTTAAAATCTTCCAACCGCTCCAAGATGGCTTGAGGATTTGTCAAGAGGATAGAGGTCCACATACCTGGCTCGCTCTCCGCAATCCGCGTCATATCTCGAAAACCACCGGCTGCAAAAGACTGGGTCAGCTCATGCTCTTGGCTATAAGCTGCAGTTTGCTCCATAAGGCTGGAGGCTAGGATATGCGGAAAATGGCTGATTTGACTGGTCACTCGGTCATGCTCGGCTGCATCTACCTGGATAAAGCGGGCCTGGAGACCGCTCAGTAAGTCCTTCATTTCTTCAAGAGTACCAGGCTTGGTCAGGCTTGAGGGCGTGAAGATATAATAGGCATTTTCAAAGAGGGTGACATGGGCTGCCTTGGCTCCGGTCTTGTGACTTCCGGCCATAGGATGAGCTCCGACAAAACGGACGGGCTTATTCTGCAGATACTTTTCTGCAGTTGCCACAATCTCAGCCTTGGTTGAGCCAGCATCAGAGATGATAACATTTTCCTTCAGGTTCAGATCCGCTAGATCCTTGATAAATGCTATGGTCTGCTTGATGGGCACAGCCAGAATAATCACATCAGCCAATGGAGCAAAAGCGGCAAAATCATCCGTTACCCGGTCTACCATTCCTCGCTCTAAGGCAACCCTGCGCGATTCCTCACTTCGATTATAGCCGAGAATTTCAATCTCAGGATGAGCTCGCCTGATGCCCAGAGCCAAGGAAGCTCCAATCAGTCCCAGACCAGCGATATAGACCGTTTTTCTCTCCATGCCCTTCTCCTTACTTCTAAAAGTTCTTGACAAATTCCCGATGGCGGGCTACAGCATCTTTCAGTTCTTCCAGATTGTCCGAAGAGAATTTCTCCAGAACTTCGGTGGCTAAAACTGTCGCCACCACACTTTCCATGACAACACCCGCTGCTGGCAGAGCCGTAGGATCGCTCCGCTCCACTGTTGCCTTATAAGGCTCGTGGGTCTCAATATCTACGCTCATCAGTGGCTTGTAAAGGGTTGGAATGGGCTTCATAACACCTCGCACCACGATTGGCTGACCATTGGTCATACCGCCCTCAAAGCCACCTAGATTATTGGTTCTGCGAGTGAAGCCATCTTCCTCAGACCAGAGGATTTCATCCATTACTTGACTGCCCTTGAGACGACCGGCTTCAAAGCCCACACCAAACTCAACTCCCTTAAAAGCGTTGATGGACACGACTCCCTGAGCAATCTTGGCATCCAGCTTCTTGTCCCATTGGACATAGGAGCCCAGACCAACCGGAACACCGCCAACGACAGTCTCAATGACACCACCGATGGTATCACCGTCTTTCTTAATCTGGTCAATGTAGGCCTTGATTTCTTCTTCGCGCTCAGGATTGACAATGGAAACCTCTGACTTGGCGGCTCTTTCCTTGATTTCTGCTACAGTTAGATTATTCGGCACATCAATATCAATGCCACCGAAGGTTACGATATGGCTGGCTACCTCTACACCGATTTCTTCCAGCAAACGCTTGGCTACTGCTCCGACTGCTACACGCATGGTCGTTTCACGAGCTGAAGAACGCTCTAGGGAATTTCGCAAATCGTCAAAGCGGTATTTCATACCTCCGACCAAGTCCGCATGGCCAGGGCGTGGTTTGGTAATCTTGCGGAGCCCTTTTTTCTTTTCATCCACATCTGCGACACTCATAATCTCCAACCACTTCTGATGATCCAGATTCGTGACATTGAGGGTAATCGGGCCACCCATGGTCAAGCCATGGCGAACTCCAGATGTAATCTCGACTTGGTCGCTTTCAATCTTCATGCGGGCACCACGACCGTACCCACCCTGACGGCGCTTGAGCTCAGCATTGATATAATCAGCGGTCAGAGGAAGACCAGCCGGCACTCCCTCAATAATTGCTGTCAGACGTGGTCCGTGGGATTCTCCTGCTGTTAAGTATCTCATACATTTTCTCCTATTCTGGGATGGAAAACCTGGGCAGTCAGTCTATTTATTATCCAAACTGTCCAATTGTCTCAGGTTCCATCAGGCACTTATTTTTTCAGAAATTCTTTCATCTCTTCCAGCGGAATCTGGTGAATGCTAGCCGAGCCCAGCTCAGGAACCAGTACTAGCTTGATAGAGTTGCCTCTGGCCTTCTTATCATGGGTCAAAGCCTGATAAAGAGCATTCTCATTCCAAGGCTGGTAATCCACCGGCAAGCCAAACTTCTGACACATACGGATGATGTCTTCTGTAATCCCAGCTGGCATGAGGCCTTGCTTTTCAGCGACACGGGAAACCTGTACCATACCAATCGCTACAGCTTCACCGTGCATGACCTGACCATAGCCTGCTGTTGCTTCAATGGCGTGCCCAATGGTATGGCCGAAGTTCAGATAAAGGCGGACACCATTATCCAGCTCATCCTCAACCACAATCTTACGCTTGACATCACAGGAATGGTAAATGATGCTCTCCGCATGCTCCAAAATCGACTCTGGACTGCCATCCATTTCTGAAAGCTCATCCCAGAGTTCCTTGTCTTCAATCAAGCCGTACTTGACCACCTCGCCCATACCTTCTATCAGTTCCCTCTGGCCCAAGGTCTGCAAGACTTGAGGGTCAATCAGCACTCCGTCAGGCTGGGTAAAAGTTCCGACCATATTCTTGGCCCAGGGAGTATTGACGCCTGTCTTACCACCAATAGAAGAATCTACTTGAGCTGTCAGACTGGTCGGAATCTGAACGAAATGAATGCCTCTCATGTAGGTCGAAGCGACAAAACCTGCCAAATCACCAACAACTCCGCCACCCAAGGCTACAATACCGTCGCTACGAGTCAGACCAACCTTTGCCAAAAATTCATAAGCTTTATTAACAGTTGTTAGATTTTTACTAGCTTCACCTTCAAGAAAATCAAAGGTAAAGACCTCAAAGCCAGTAGCTTCCAAACTCAATTTAACCTTCTCTGCGTAGAGTCTAGCCACCCGATTATCTGTGATAATTACTAGTTTCTGAGGCTGCCAAAGCTGACTCAGCCAATTTCCTGCCTGAGATAATGCCCCATTTTCAATGATGATATCATAGGGATGATGAGGAAGATTTACATTCAGTTTCATACGCGCCTCCTTTATATATGAAAATGGACACCCAAAGCCTACAAAGTCCAAGAATGTCCCATACTATCTACTATAAATTATATTTCCAATTTTTCTATCAAGGCTTTTTTGATTTCTTCAGATGGCATCTTTTTACCTGTCATTAGTTCAAATGCTTTTTCTGCTTGATAGAGCAACATACCCAGACCATTTACAGTCTGCAGGCCTTGCTCTCTAGCCAAGCGCAGAAATGGTGTCTCAGCCGGACAATAGGTCATATCGGCTACTAACAGTCCCTTAGGAAAAGCAAAATCGCTTGGAATAGGTAGTGATTTTCCATCCATCCCCAGACCTGTCGCATTGATAAATAAATCTGATTGATTGACTGCATCAGAAAGAGCTGCTAGATCTTCAACAGCTAGTAATCGAATGGGATGACCCAGATGACGAGACAGTTGTTCTATTTTCTCTTGATGTACTGCCAATCTATCTCTAAGGTCAAAAACACAGACTTTTTCCACTCCATCCAGTACAGCTTGACCAATAATAGCGGAAGCTGCACCTCCAGCGCCAAGAATTGTCAGATTTTTTCCCTTGATATGAAAGTTAGACAAACTTCTGAAAAAACCAAGCCCATCTGTATTATATCCGATAAGTCGACCATTTTGATTGACTACTGTATTGACCGCGCCAATAAGCAAGGCTGATTCATCAAGCTCATCAAGATAAGTAATTACCTCTTGCTTATAGGGCATAGAAATATTGGCTCCCAACATCTGATGAAGACGAATATTTTCAACGGCCTGTTCCAGATTTTTCCTATCCACCTCAAAAGCCAGATAAACCGCATTGGTATCTGTAAGGGCATAAGCCATATTATGAATAAAGGGCGAAATACTGTGCTTGATTGGCTTAGCTATGACAGCAGCCAAACGAGTGTATCCATCAATTTTCATTTAAAATATCCCGGATTTTTTTCATGCTGCTCAAAGAAATCTGCCCTGGTGCTGTTGCTTCATCTAAACTAGCAAAAGACCAAGAAGAACCCGTCAAATCAGATGCAATTCGTGAGATGCGTCCAACCCTTCCCATAGAAATAGTTACATACTCCTGCTCAGGATTTAAAGTCTTAAAGCCACGAGTATAGTTCATCAAGTCCAAAACATCCTGACCACTATTAGCCATCACTGATACTTTGACAGCCTTAGGCGTTAAGCTAGTCAGCTCGGACAAGATTTCCATCATATTTTCAGGAGTTTCCTCAAAGTTATGATAACTCAAGACCAGGTTTGGAAATTCCAGCATTTCATCGATTTTGTCCTTGTGGGAGAAATACTCAAAGTCCACATAATCTGGTTGATAAAGTTGGGTTACCTTTTTTATCATTTCCACATACTCGTCATCAGATAGCTGAATATGACCACCTTCATCCTTGGTCCGAAGTGTAAAAATCAGTTCGCGACCAGCAAATTTTTCAAAAATCGCTGGTGCAACCTTCAAGATTTCTTCTTTTTCCAAGAAATCTGCTCTCCACTCGATCAAATCCGCATCCACAAAACGTTGCGCGTCGATCTGTTGAGCTTCTTCTAAATTTCTAGGGGTGACAGAGACAACTAACTTCATTCTTCTACCTTAATCGTAAAAACCTTTAAGTAATTACTACTTTCGTCTTTCTTATTATAACTAAAGTCTGCCGGCAAACCATATTCTTTGATATAACGATGGTGCTTTCCTGCAAAACCTTTTTCAATTTCTTTCTTAAATTTAGCACGCGTCACATTAGACGCATTGGTACTGGCAATCAGTATTCCTTTTGGATTTAAAATTTCCAGTGATTCTTTGATAAGCTTATGGTAATCTTTCGCGACAGAAAAAGTCTGCTTTTTATTACGGGCAAAGCTTGGTGGATCTAGCACTATGACATCATAGCTGAGGCCATGTCGCTTAGCATATTTGAAATAATCAAAAACGTCCATAACCACAAACCTATGATTGTCTAAAGTCAGACCATTGGCTTGAAAATGTGCTTCGGACAGTTCCCGACTACGTTTTGCTAAATCAACTGAGGTCGTCTGGCTAGCACCTCCCATAGCAGCTGCAACAGAAAAAGCAGCTGTGTAGGAAAACATATTTAACAAGCTTTTGCCAGTGGCCAAACCATCAACAAGACTGGCCCGAACCTCATGCTGATCTAGAAAAATCCCAGTCATGAGACCATCATTTAGAAATACTTGATAAGCCACACCATTTTCCAAAACTGTAAAGACCTCTGGTGCTTCAGCTCCATAGACATGGGCTGACTCGTAGTCCAGCCCCTTAAAACGAATTTTTTCATAAGCTCCCATTAATTCTGGAAAGACTTCTTGAAAAGCTTGAAGGATTTCTTCCTTTAAAGAAAAGACAAAAGGATTGTACCAAGAAAAGAGAGCATAGTCTCCGTACTGGTCAACAGTCAATCCTGCAAAACCGTCGCCCTCTTGATTAAAGAGGCGGTATGCAGTAATATTCTCCGCCTGACGGTAAAAACGACGCTTTTCCTTGGCTTTCTCAAATAAGGAAATAAAAAAATCTTTATCAAAATCTACTTTTTGCTTAGAAACAAGCCAGCCAAGTCCCTTGTTCTGCTTTGAGATATAACCACATCCCAGAAACTTTCCTTGGCTTGATACCAGCTCCACAGCTTGATGATCAAAAGATAGCTCTGGAAAGTCTTCTTTTTCTAAAAGCAGGGCACCCTGCCGAATCTTTTCTTCCTTATAACGAGAAACCGTAAGCTTTTTCATATTCTAAATTATATCAAATATTGAGAAATATTTCAAAAAAATTACGTAAAGCAGGCCCTTAGTAACATTAGCTCCCTCTATCTCCTACTTCTTTTACCTCTTAACCAGCTCACCTCAGAAAATTATGACTAACTGTTAATTTAGGCAAAGCTTATACTTTTCGTTCACCCTATAAAGCAAAATGTGATATACTTAATACGATACAGAAAAATTTAGGAAATAAGACAAGGAAGTACTTTTGTGAAAAAAATGACTAGGAAATTACTCAATTTCATGAGTACCAGACTAGGTTTTGTCTTGACCTTGCTTTGCTTCTACTGGTTAAAAACCATGTGGGCATACACTGTCGATTTTAATTTGGATATCCAAGGATTTTATCAGGCCTTCTTAGCCTTTGTAAATCCTATACCCTTAGGCTTATTATTTATTGGCTTAGCGCTTTATTTCAAAAGAAGCGCCATATTCTATGGATTTTCAATTTTTATTTATACTTTGCTCTTTATCTGGCTGTTTTCAAATGCCGTCTACTACCGCGAATTCAGTGACTTTGTAACCGTCAATACCATGATGGCTTCCAGCAGTGTTTCTGCTGGTTTGGGTGAAGCTGCCCTCGGCCTATTTAGACCATGGGATATCATCTATCTGATTGATTTTCCGATTCTGGGCTACCTCATGTATAAAAAGCTCATCAGGGTTGACCATCGTCCATTTAATAAGAGAGCTAGCTTTGCCATCACAGCACTTTCTACTATGCTCTTTACAGCCAATCTCTTTTTGGCGGAAATTGACCGTCCTCAGCTCCTGACCCGTGGTTTCTCAAACTACTATGTCGTTCGGGCACTGGGACTTCCAGCCTTTCTAGGCTACAGTGGAAATCAAACCTATCAAGCCAACAAGGAGCGCTCCAAAGCATCTGCTGAAGATTTGAAACCTGTAGAAGAATACATTCAGAATCACTATGCAGAACCCAACAAGGATTACTTTGGCATTGCCAAAGGTCGCAATGTTATCTATGTCCATCTGGAAAGCTTCCAGCAGTTTCTGATCGACTATAAGCTACAGGCAGATGGAAAAGCGTATGAGGTGACACCTTTCCTCAACTCCCTCTACCACTCCAATTCGACTCTGGCTTTCTCAAATGTCTTCAACCAGGTTAAGGCTGGTAAGACTTCTGATGCTGAAACCATGATTGAAACTGGACTCTTCGGTCTCAACCAAGGCTCCTTCATGGTTAACTACGGTGGTACCAATACTCAGCAAGCAGCACCTTTTATTCTTTCCAAAAATGGCGGCTATACTTCTGCTGTTTTCCATGGTAATGCTGGAAGCTTTTGGAATCGTAATACAGCCTATAAACAATGGGGTTATAACTATTTCTTTGACGCGTCTTACTTTACTAAGCAGGACGACACTAACTCCTTCCAGTACGGCTTAAATGACAAGATTATGCTGAAAGATTCTATCAAATATCTGGAGCGTCTACAGCAGCCTTTCTATGTTAAATATATCACGGTTTCCAACCACTATCCTTACACGACTAGCTTGATTGGTGACGAGATTGGATTCCCTCTGGCTAAGACAAAGGATGAGACCATCAATGGCTACTTTGCTACTGCCAACTATTTAGATTCTTCTGTCAAGGCTTTGTTTGATTATCTCAAAAAATCCGGCCTCTATGACAATTCTATTATCGTTCTCTATGGAGACCATTTTGGAATTTCCCAAACCCGTAATCCTAACTTGGCCCCTCTTGTAGGAAAGACTTCTGAAACTTGGTCCAACTACGACAATGCCATGATGCAGCGCGTCCCTTACATGGTCGTAATTCCTGGCATGGACAAAGGAAAGATAATTGATACCTACGGTGGTCAAGTAGATATGCTGCCAACATTGGAGCATTTGCTGGGTATTGACTCTAAAAACTACCTTCAGGTCGGCCAGGATATGCTATCAACTCAGCATCAGCAAATTACAGCTTTCCGATCCAGCAATAACTTTGTCACACCAAAATACACTAGCTTCAACGGACGGACCTACTACACTCAAACCGGTGAGGAAATTACCAATCCAGACGAAACCATCAAGAAAGAACTGGATGACATTCGTAATGCTGCCAATACTCAGCTGAAGATTAGTGACGCTATTCAAACCGGTGACTTGATTCGCTTCTACAAGGGTAACGACTTGGGCAAGGTAGATGTCAAGAAATACTCTTACAACCACTCTTTCAAAGCATTGAAGAAAATCGAGGAAGAAAAAGGAGACCAATCAACCAGTCTCTACAGCCAACGCAAGGGCGAATCGACTATTGATCTCTTTGATGCTCCAAGCTATCGAGCGCTCCACCCAGAACAATTTGAAAGCACCAGCTCCTCAGAAGACAGTTCTGAATCCAGCAGCGACAGCTCAAGTAGCTCAAGTTCTTCTAGTAAGCAGTGATAGATACTGAAAAAAACCACCTAATAGGTGGTTTTTTTTTTGGATAGATATGAAAGAGAACAACTAAATATATTATATAAATAATAAATAAGTATCTTTGGTTCATAAAAATTTTCACAATGAAAGGAGAGACAAACGGAAGCCATGCATGATTTCTGCCACATCAAAAGAATGTTTTTCTAGAGATTGTTTATTCCCTCTGTTATCTTTATACACTCCAAAGAAAAGATTATTATATTAAAACTATTTTATAACCAAATCCAAAACAACTCAACTAAAAATGTAACGCTTTCTTAATTATTTACAAGGGAGTTATTAGGCAGTAGAGGAAGAAAAATAGTTATTTCTATCTTAAGACTTAAAACACTAAACTAAATAATCCCTATCGAGAGACTTTCAACAGTGACTTCTCTTTATTTTATATTCTAGCCCTCAATCTAAAACAGACCTTACCATCTTAGCTAGCCCCAAAGGATTGTCACCATAGATATTGTGTCCGCAATCTTTAACTTCTGCTAGTTGAACATTATCTGGAAGTTCTTGTAAAGCCTTAACTTTCCAACTAGGATCAGATTTAGTTTGCTGAGGAATAAATAAATGGATTTGGCAGTCTCTAAGCTTAGATAAACATCCGTACATAAGTCGTCTCAGCGTCAGCAAATTCTTCACTATTTGCTGAGAAATTCCCAACTTCCATACCTGATACTTTTCATTAAAGGCAAGATTGGCTTTAACAGCTTTGGAACAATTCTCTGACCAATGTTTTGCCTCGTATCGCTCCAATGAAACAGCTTCCTCAATACTGCTATAGGAAGTTTTCTCCAAATAGGTAAGAGCATCTGCTATTTCTTCTTCCAGATTACATATTTTGTCTAGGTTTAAGTAGCCACCATCCAGCAGAATTAATTTCTTAACAGAAGGAAAGACGGATACCAAATAAACCGCGAAATCAGCTCCTAGGGAATGTGCAATCAGCGTCACTTCTTCAGTCAAATCAACCTGCAGAGCAAACCACTCTTCCAAGTCTGCTTCTTGGCGAATTTCTTGACCATATAAATCCAGATATACAATAGGAAGTTTTAGAGCTGTAAAAAAGTCTTGTGGGTAATAAACATTGCATCCCAGACCACCAATAAAATAATAAGTCATCACTTTCCCTCCTGAAAGTATAAAAAAAGCCTTAGACAGGCTTTTAGAATGTCCCCTGCCGGAATCGAACCAGCAACTACTCCTTAGGAGGGAGTTGTTATATCCATTGAACTAAGGGGACCTAGAGAAAAACTCTGCCATGTGACAGAGCTTTCTAAGATTAACGACGGATTTCTTTAATACGAGCCGCTTTACCTTGCAATGCACGAAGGTAGTACAATTTAGCGCGACGCACTTTACCGTAACGAACGACTTCAATCTTATCAACACGTGGAGTGTGGATTGGGAAAGTACGTTCAACACCTACACCGTTAGAAATTTTACGAACTGTGTAGTTTTCTGAGATGCCAGCACCTTTACGAGCGATAACGACACCTTCAAAGATCTGGATACGTTCGCGAGTTCCTTCGACAACTTTCGCGTGAACGCGTACAGTGTCACCAGGACGGAATGCAGGGATATCAGTACGAAGTTGACCTTCAGTCAAGCTTTGGATTAATGGATTCATTTTTTACTCCTATCTTACTAATCTTATGATTCATGACCAAAGCGGATTAGTCGTTTTTTTGTGCTCCATTTGCACAAAGAATATTATATCAAAATTCCGGTAAATGTAAAGATTTTTAGATAAAAATTCCTAAAATAATAGCTAAAAATCCTAAACAATAAGTCAATATCAGATAATGGGTGAATTTCTTCTTGTTGGAAAAGAGAGCTACCAGCTCAGCATTGAAAGTAGATAGGGTCGTCAATCCACCGCAAAAGCCAGTTGTTAGGATAGTATAAAGTTGCTTGTCTTGAACATGGTTATAGAAATATCCAATCAAAAAAGCTCCTAGTAAATTGGCCATCAAAGTCCCTACTGGCAAAACAGCTCTGCTATTGACCTTAGAAAGAAAATAACGAACGAGAGCGCCACCACCGCAAGCTGTAATCATAAGCCAAATCATAGGCCCACCTTCTTTCCCGCCCACAAGGCAATCCACAAACTACCGCCAATGCTCAAGACTAGATAGAGGATAAAGTCCGTGTATAGCCCTACGTCCAGCAGTTTAATGGAGTCTAAAAGGAGACTTGAAAATGTAGTCAAGCCACCACAAAAGCCTGTCGATATAGCCAGAATAAAACGTTTAGACACTTGCTTGTTTGCTAGATAGCCCTTTACCAAATAAACCAGAATGAAGGTCCCCAAGTAGTTGACCAAGAGTGTAGCTAAGGGAAAATGTCCAGTGAAGGTGACGAAGGAAGAGATTAAATAACGAAACCAGCCACCTAGCATAGCAGCTAAGCAGATGGCGAGAGAATTTTTCACTTCCTTCATGCTTTTTTCTGCTCCTGATAAGCACGGGAGTTCTTCAAGATATCCTTAAAGGTAGCAAGAATCGTATCTTTGTAAACCGGATTTTCAACATGATCTGCTACTCTGCCTAAAATGACTTCTTCTCTCTTAGTGTCCAGCACTGCCTTACCTGACTTCTGCTTGTAAGTGGCCACTTGGCTAACGAGATTCATCCGTTTTTCCAGCAAGACTACGAGTTCATCGTCTATTTGATTGATTTCTTGTCTCAGTTCTTCTAGATTCATTCGTTACCTCCTTATATTTTACCTATCATATCAAAATTCTGGATGTTTTTCTAGTTTTCTTGGAAAGTGAGTCAAGTTTAGAAGCATTTTGTAAGAAAGAGGACCCTTAGCGCGAGCCCTCTTTTATCATCACAATTGATTCTTGTCTACAGATTTCAAGGTTGCCCCGGACCTTAGATTAAAGGGAACCCGCAAAGGCGAGTTTTTATCCGCAGATTAAAAAGGTCCACTGGACCTTTTTAACCAACTGAGCCTTCCATGCTCATATTGATGAGTTGGTTGAGTTCGACGGCATATTCCATTGGGAGTTCTTTGGTGATGGGTTCCATAAAACCATTGATAATCATAGCTGTGGCTTCTTCTTCGCTGATACCGCGACTCATCAGATAGTAGAGCTGGTCCTCAGACACTTTGGAAACCTTGGCTTCATGCTCTAGGGCGACGTTGGAATTATGGATTTCATTAAAGGGAATGGTGTCGGAACTGGACTCACCATCCATCAGAATGGTATCGCACTCAATATGCGACTTGGAGCCAGCACTATTCTTGCCAAAGCGAACCTGACCGCGATAATCAGTCTTTCCACCATCCTTGGCCACTGATTTAGAAATCAAGGTACTGGAAGTCTTGGGTGCATTATGAAAGACCTTACAACCTGCATCCAAGTGCTGGCCATAGTTGGCAAAGGACATAGAGAGGACAGAAGTTCGTGCATTACGGCCGTTGAGAATACTGCAAGGATATTTCATGTTAACCTTGCTACCTAGATTGCCATCAATCCACTCCAAGGTGCCACCTTCTTCGACAGTGCCCCGCTCTGTTACTAGATTATAGACATTATCCGACCAGTTTTGGATGGTCGTATAGCGGAAAAATGCATCCTTTTTGACTATGATCTCAACAGTCGCAGCATGAAGACTATTGGTCGTATAGGTTGGTGCTGTACAACCCTCGATGTACTGGATGGAGCCACCCTCCTCGATAATCATGAGGGAGCGCTCAAACTGACCTGCGTTTTCTCCATTGATCCGAAAATAGGTCTGAACAGGAATTTGACAGTGTACATTTTTAGGAACATAGATAAAGGTTCCGCCTGACCAGACTGCTCCATTTAAGGCTGCAAACTTATGTTCAGCATTTGACACGACTGTTCCAAAATATTGCTTGACTAGCTCTGGATACTCTTGAACTGCTGTATCCGTGTCAGTAAAAATAATTCCTAACTTTTCGAATTCTTCCTTCATATTGTGGTAGACAACCTCAGACTCGTACTGGGCAACAGCACCAGATAGGAATTGCTTTTCTGCTTCTGGGATTCCCAGACGATCAAAGGTCCTTTTTATTTCTTCAGGAACGTCATCCCAACTACGAGCTGGCTCTCCGCTTAGTTTCTGGTAATAGATGACATCTTCAAAGCGAATACCTGACAAATCAGGACCAAAGTCCGGCATGGGCAATTTGTTAAATAGCTCTAAAGAGCGTAAGCGATAGTCTAGCATCCACTGGGGTTCCTTTTTGATGGCGGATATTTCACGAACAACTGCTTCTGTCAATCCTTTTCCAGTCGAATAAAGCGGTGCTATATCATCATGAAAACCGAAAGCATAATCACGTTGTGGCATAAAAGCCTCCTTTCTCCATACAGAAAGAATCACATGGGTTCCTACTCTTATTATACTCTTCTAGATTAGAATTGTCAGAAAATAAGAGCCGGTTGTTCCATTTGAACTAGCAAAAAAGCAGAAGGGATCTGATCTCTCCCATTCTGCTTCAATGATTTTATAAAATAAGGTCATCTAAAATGAATCTACTTAAGCTAAGATCTCAAAAACGCTAGCAGTTAAGTTCTCAACTTCTGTCTTAATTTTGCTACGGTTATTGCTGACGACTAGTTTGAGCTGGTCCGCATTTTCCAAGCGATAAGGTGTGCCACTAGCATTAAAGACGACTAAATAATGCTTCTTGTCCTTGACTTCAAAAATGATAAGACCACTATTTGTCTGTGCATGACGAACATAGACATGCTGGTATATTTCTTCGTAAGTCGAGTAAGAAAATTCTTTCCTGGTCGTTTTTAGTTGGATAATCTTGCGGATAAAATTGACACTGTCTTGATGTTTCGAAAGTAGATTCCAATCCACCTGGTTGACTTGGTCTGGCGCATTGTAGCTATTCATAGCTCTTTCTTTATCTGCTTGGGTCACCTGGCCATTTGGTCCTGTTCCCACCAACTTAGTTCGAGAAAACTCCTGTCCTAGCTCCATAAAGGCTAAGCCTTGCATAAGAATATTCATGGCTGTTGCCAGTTCAATCCGCTTGGTAAGCGTTTCTAGATCATCATGTGGATGGAATTCTTCTAGTAAGTCATGTAGATTATAATTATCATGAGCTTCGACATAATTGACGACCTGATTTGGCATGAGGTAGCTACCTAACTCACTACTTCCTAAAATAGCCTTGGCAATGATATTTTCCGTCCCTTGTCCACTGACAAATCCAGCTTTCAAGGTTCCAAACACCTCAGCACCTTTAATAGCATCTCGCTCATTGTCGTTGAAAAATCCAATGTCTAGAAGCTGATAGGCATTGTCTTTCTTGGCCTTATCTTGAGGCAGGAGGCCTGTCCCCATATCCCATCCTTCTCCGTAAGTCAGGATACGTGGGTCTACCTTGTCCAACTCATCTCGAATGATCTGCATGGTCTCTACATCGTGGATCCCCATCAAATCAAACCGGAAACCATCCACATTATACTCTTTGACCCAATACAAAAGTGAATCAATCATATACTTACGGAACATCTCATGCTCGCTCGCGGTTTCACTCCCGACTCCGGTTCCATTCTGGAAAGAGCCATCTGGATTCATTCGATAGTAATAATCGGGAACACTGGCTTGAAAAGGAGAGTCAAAGGTAGAGTAACTGTGATTATAGACTACATCAAGAATCACTCCGATACCAGCATCATGATAGGCTTGAATCAAGGTTTTTAAATCACGAATAGCCTGAGCTGGATCAGATGGGTTACTAGAAAGGCTAGTTTCTGGGGCATTATAGTTCTGCGGATCGTATCCCCAGTTATAGGTTACCTGCCCATTTTCATCATAGTCTTTATGACGATCTGAAATGGGCTGGAGCTGGACATAATTCACACCCAAGTCACGAATATGATCAAAGGTTGTCGCTTGACCAGTGCCATTTGTCGTACCTGTTTGACAAGCACCGAGGAAGGTTCCGCGATAAGCTGGTGTGACACCTGAGCTTTCTGACTGGCTTAGGTCACGGATATGCATCTCATAGATAACTGCTTGGCAGGCATTCTTCACGCGCCAGTGGGCTTCTTGTCCCTGCTTAACTTGAAATCCAAGTGGATTTCGTTCTTGGTCTGTCACGATAGCTGTTCGTTTACCATCAGGACTAGTAGCCTGACTATATGGATCCCGAGTCAAGTATTCTTCATGATCAAAGATCACCCGATATTGGTAGGCACGCTTGGCTAGGTCTTCAGAAATGCTCCCTTGCCACACTCCGATTGTATTCTTTGTGTGGTCTGTTGAGAAATCTCGGCCTCTATTTAGAGAAATAGTTTTCCAAATGCTGGCTTGGTTGCTGGCATCTTTATAGATGACCACTTCAACCGCTTTTGCCGTTGGTGCCCAAAGTTTAAATTCAGTCTTGTCAGCTTGGTAAAAGACACCTAAACTTCCCTGATAGCCCCAGTGACGGTCAAATTCCTTGGAAGAAACCGCCATATCAAAAGCGTGAGGATTTCTGTATTTGTAATAGTGGCTAGTGATTGCCGCCTGCCTAGAATAATAGACTTGATGGTCTCCCTCAAGAATCCAAACTTCTGTAACCAGGTGAGCCGGCAAGAGACGAATGGTATAATCAATGGTCTGGCTTGACCAGTCTGCTTTTTTTATAATCAAATGGACATAATCCAAGTTTGTCTCACTTTGGTAAGTAACAAGTCCACTTCGCCCAAAATAATCAAAATTAGAAAATGAAGCTTCCTTTCCGATTTGGTTTTCCTGCCACTGCCATATATTGTACGAAAGGTAATCATCAGTGGGGTTATGGTAATGGACTAAGACCTGGTAGTCTGGCATTTTTATCTCCTAGGTTCATCATGATTTTTCTGAACAAAGAGCATCGTCGCTGATTTCATCGATATTGGCAAAAAATTCTAAGTGATTGTGGAAGACTTCTAATTCAACAGGGGTATCTCCACCATATTCGCCATCAAGATTAAGCATAAATGGTTCTTTGCTGTCTAAAACTTCTAGTTTTAGTTTACTTGTTTTTAAGTATTCGACATTGACATCTGTCACGTGTTGGCCACCGTTAATGGCCTGAATCAGTAGGGCCAGCATTTCAAAAAGTTTGGCTGTTTTGACCAAAATCAAGGTAAAGTTTCCGTCGTCTAATTTGGCATCTGGAGCAACTTGCTCAAAGCCTCCAATAGAATTGGTCAGTGCTGCAAACATGAGTGAAATCTTACCTTCAAAAACACCATGATCATGAGTAATACGGACCTTGCGGAATTTAGAACGTGGCAACATTTCCGCACCTTTGGCAACATAGGCAAAGTAGCCCAAGCGAGATTTAGCTTCACTTGGAACACGATAGGTCAGCTCACTTAAAGTACCGGCCGCTGCGATGTTAATGAAATATTTTTGCCCAAAGGCACGGCCGATATCCATTTTGATGGTCTGATTTTTAGCAATGATTCTTGCAGCTTCGACAGGTTTTCCCATAGGAATCTTCAGTGCCCTCGCATAGTCATTGGTTGTACCTGTCGGGATGAAGGCCAAGCGAGGCCGATTTTCCAAGGGGGCTACTCCGTTTACGACTTCATTGATGGTGCCGTCCCCTCCCGCTGCGATAATCAAATCAAAACCAGCTTTAGCAGCCCGCTCTGCTTCTTTTTGCGCAGAAAGAGGCTCTGGCGTCGTTTGATAAGCACTGGTTTCATAGCCTACGTCCTCTAAAACGTCCAGCACTTCCGCAATATTCTTTTTGATAATTTCCTGACCAGATGTCGGGTTGTAAATGAGTCTTGCTCGTTTTATTACATCTTTCATACAGTGCCTCTATAACTGTTCAAGCCATACTTCATCTTGGATTTCGATTCCCAATTCTTGGGCCTTAGCCAATTTACTACCTGCATCCGCTCCAGCAATAACCAAGTCCGTTTTCTTGGAAACACTGCCAGCAACATTGGCTCCTAAACGAAGAAGTTTTTCTTTAGCTTGTGTTCGTGTTAATGTTTCTAATTTTCCTGTTAAAACAACTGTTTTACCCGATAGGACTGCATCTGCAGCCACTTTTTCACCAAGGTAGGCCAAGTTAACTCCAGCTTCTTCTAGCTCCTTCAGCAGGATCTGTGTTCCCTCTTGGGCAAAATAGCTGTGCAGGCTTTTAGCAATCACCATGCCAAGACTATCAATGCTGGCAATCTCTTCTTGCTCTGCCTGAGCAAGGCTTGGAATATCATGGAATTTCTCCAGTAAAATCCGACTAGCCTTACTACCAACATGGCGAATACCTAAGCCAAACAAGAGTTTTTCGGCTGAGTTTGACTTAGAAGCCTGAATAGCATTATATAATTTATTAGCTGATTTTTCCTTAAAGTTCTCTAACTGGAGTAAATCTTCGATGCTTAAGCGGTAAATGCCTGCCACATCTCGAACCAAATCCTTAGCAAAGAGCTTTTCAACCACTGCCGGTCCCAGGCCACTAATATTCATAGCATCACGACTGGCAAAGTGCGCCAATCCTTCCATGATTTGGGCAGGACAGAGCGGATTGATACATCGCAAGGCAACCTCATCTTCAAAGTGGAGCAAATCGCTCTGGCAACTCGGACACTGGCTAGGTACATCCAAGTGTTCATCTGAAACACGCTTGCCTTCTACCACACGCAAGACAGCTGGAATGATATCTCCAGCTTTATATACGATGACGGTATCTCCTTTACGAATATCCTTGTCAGCTATGTAATCTACATTATGTAAAGTCGCTCTGCTAACAGTAGTCCCCGCCAACTGAACCGGTGTTAAATTAGCAGTAGGTGTTACCACTCCAGTCCGACCGACTGTCCAGTCTACAGATAAAAGCTGAGCCTCTTTTTCTTCCGCAGGAAATTTATAAGCAATAGCCCACTTAGGCGCCTTAACAGTAAAACCAAGTTCTTCTTGCACCGCCAAGTCATTGACCTTGATGACAATACCGTCAATCTCATATGGCAGACTGTCCCGCTCCTGACCAACCTTTTCGATAAAGTCCCAGACTTGGTCTATAGTGCTAGCCAATATCCGTTTTTCATTGACAGAAAAGCCAAGCTGACTCAGTTTTTCAAGGACATCCTCCTGAGTCGCTTCAGATGTTGGGCTGGCTTTCTGATAGAGAAATGTTGCTAGGTTGCGCTTGGCTACAACTGATGTATCCAGCTGTCTCAAGGTCCCTGCTGCTGCATTTCTTGGATTGGCAAATTCTGCCTCCCCATTTTCCTGACGAAGCTGGTTTATCGCATCAAAAGATGCCTTTGGCATATAGCATTCCCCACGTACTGTAATAGTCAAGGGTTCTGGTAAGGTCAAAGGAATATCCTTGACACGCTTGAGATTCTCCGTAATGTTCTCACCAATGGATCCGTCACCACGAGTCGCTCCTGCTACCAAAATACCATTTTCATATGCCAGTGAAATAGATAAACCATCAATTTTCAGTTCACAAAGGTAGGACGCATCTGGAAATTCTTTTCTTACTCGTTCATCAAAGGCAACTAATTCTGCACGTGAAAAAGCATCCTGCAAACTATAGAGAGGATACTGGTGTTGGTATTTTTCAAAACCATCTAAAACTTTTCCACCCACTCGGTGAGTCGGGCTCTCTGGTAAAATCTCGTCTGGATATTGCTCTTCCAATGAAACCAGTTCCCTGTAAAGCTGATCATACTCACTATCTGACACACTTGGCGCATCTTTTGTATAATATTCATGAGCATAACGATTGAGCAGGGAAACTAACTCAGACATTCTATCTTTCATACTCTTATTTTATCATAAATATCTCTATTCGCCCTATTTTTTCCCTTAAAAAGCGAAGAAAAAGGCCTATCAATCAAAGTTTCTCTTAGCTTTAACGACAAGAAAAAAGGCCTCAGATTTCACAAACCTAATAAGCCTTTTCGTTTTTATTGGGTTAGGTCAATGCGCTTACTGATTTTATCAATCAAGATAGCTCCGACAAGTAGAGATGCACATTCTCCAATAGCTGTTGTAAACCATGTAAGTAAGAATGGTGCTCCAGTAACAATATTCAATTCAATAGCAATTGTCACCATTGAAATCGAAAAGAAAATAGAGAACAAAAAGAAGTCTTTTCGAAGCCAACCGTTGAGCAGATAGCCCGGCTTAACTTTGCTAAATAGGACAACCCCAAGAGTTAGAAAAACTAAAGTTGACCCCCCACCAACAAAAACATCTAAGATACCAAAGCTAAAGAAATTGGAAATCATACAACCGATTGTTACACCAATAATGTATTTACGATTGTAAAAGGCCATAAAGTTCATCATTTCAGAAATTCTAAACTGATAAGCGCCAAAGCTAATCGCATTGAAGGGTGGTGTGATTGTAAGAGCAATGTAAATAGCTGCTACAAGAGCAATTTGCACCATATCACGGGCAGTTAATTTTTTCATCAAATTCTCCTTTAGCGGTTTTACCGCGTGTAATATGCTTGGCGAAAGAAGCTAAGCGCCAAGGGTTGCTAGGAATAAGAAGAAAGACAAGCCTCTCCCTTACAAACTCGGCAACTCAACTAGTATAGCATAAATATTTGAAATATGATAGACTATCTTTATGAAATCCTTAATTAAAAAATTCTTTGACAACGAGATCCTATCCTATCTCTTTTTTGGTGTGGCAACAACTATCGTATCTGTTGCGAGCCGTATGCTCTGCTATGAAGTGACCGGAAACGAAATACTAGCTACGATAATCGGTGATGTTCTCGGTATTCTCTTTGCCTTTGCGACCAATGACACTATTGTTTTTAAGCAGGAAAGAAAAGGCTGGCCTGATAGACTAGTCAAGTTTTTCACGGCCCGATTGGCTACGATGGGTTTAAATTTACTCTTGACCTTTATTTTTGTGACTAGCTTCCCGCAGATTATCGGCCAGTTTGTTAATCATAATATCAAAATGGTCAACACTATTGAAACCTTTATCGCTCAGGTGCTTATTATTGTTCTAAACTACGTTTTCAGCAAACTCTTTGTCTTTGAGAAAAAGAACTAAAGACCTCGGAAAGAGCTCCATGGAGGCAGAAATGAACTTGAAATTTGAAAATGGTGACTCAGCTAAAAGAGAAGAACTGAGAAACTTACTCAGAACCTATAACCGCTCAAAAAGAGAACCGTCAGAAAGCCAAGCTCTGGACATTTATTTAGAGGATGAAGAAGGAAATCTCATAGCTGGCTTGACCGGAGAAACTTTTGGAAATTGGCTTGAAATCGAATATCTATTTGTCAAAGAAGACCTTCGCGGGAAAGGTATTGGATCAAAAATTTTGGATCAGGCGGAAAAAGAGGCCCTAGTCAGAAACTGCACCTATTCATTCGTCAATACCTATCAGTTTCAGGCACCTGATTTTTATAAAAAACATGGTTATCAAGAAGTATTTACCCTGAAAGAATATCCTTATAGCGGAAAAAGGTACTATTTTACGAAAGATTTAGGACCTGAGAACTGATGAGAAAGGGGGATTCTGGCAACTATTTATAAAAAAGATCTACCCTACATAAATTAATCTGGACCAGATAATTCTGATCCAGATTTTTTTATTTTTAAATTTCCAGATTGGGATGTTCAGCAGTCAGATGGGTGATTTCACCTTTGATGCCAAAATAGTCCTCAATCAGAGTCTGGAGTTCTGTCATGGCAGCTTGGGCGCGTACTGCTTGCTCTTTATTGATGGCCTCAATAACCAAGATGGCATTCTTGGTTTCCTCTGTTAGCATAGTCCGCTGGGCTTCTCGCCAGTTAAGGCAACGGCAGACAGCTCCCTCTTCATCGTAGTAGATGATTTCTTCTGGCAGTGCCGGTGCGTCACTCTCAGCACCCAATGGGAAAAAGGCTTCCCCACCCTTGGCTTTTCCTAGATGAAGACCTCCGACAATCTTATCCAAATCCTCACCGCCACAAGGAACTGCATAAGAGAGCGAAACACTGTTGTAGATATCGACCAAAGGATTGATGGGATGAAATTCCCGTCCCTGACTAACCCGCTTGAGCAGAGCTTCGATAGAGGAACGCGCTCCTTTCTTGGTCTTGAATTTGCTGAAGGCCTGCCGCCACTCTTGAATGACTTCATTTTGAGTGAAGTTCTCATCTAAGATAAAGTCCTCAGCTCGTTTCACTCCCTTATCCAGCAGGGATTTGAAATATGGATCCTCACTTTCATCCACACTATTATCCAGTCCTTTGACTACTAAAACACTAATCTGCGCTTCTGGAAATACTTCCCAAAATGCTTTTTCAACTGTAATATTCATGATGCACCTCTTTAATCTTAATAGTTTCTTTTTTGTCCTTTTTTGACGGCTTCCCAGTCACCTGTGATATTTTCACGTACTCGGACCAGCATTTTCTCCAAGGCTTTAACTTCCGCCTGAGAAAAGCCCTGCAGGGATGTCTCTTCAGAATAGTTATTCTCCGCTAGAATAAAAGGATAGAGTTTTTCCCCTTTTTCCGTCACAAACCATTCCTTGTTCTTCTTGTTGTCTTTGGTTGCCTTCTGCTGGATCAATCCCTTGGCCTCCAACTTCTTAACAGAGCGAGCAACCGTTGAGCGATCCACCTTGAGCAGCTCCGATAGCTCCTCTTGGATAATTCCTGGATTCTCCGCGATTCGCACCAGATAAAGATATTGACCTCGTGCTAGCTCTATGTCACGGAACTCAATATTAGCAATGGAATCCAAAGCTCGGGCAATAATCCCAATTTCCCGCAATACTGACATATCCCCTCCTTTAAACTTTTATTTGAAACTATTATAGCATATTTTATTGCAAATGCAATAAAATCATCTAAAAAGAAAAAAGAGGAAAATCCTCTTTAAGAGATCTATATCAAAATCCTTACAAGTAAGGAATCTTCTTATTCTTATTAAGATTAGTAATGATACTAGAGAAAAATGCAGAATTCAATTCTTGACAGTAGCTAATCAGTTCTTGTCGCTCCCTGTCCTCAAACAGGTAAGCCATTGATACTAGGACCTGAATTGGAGAAATGACCTGCCTGAAGTTCTCTAAGTATACTTCACGTTTAGCTACACTATAGAAGTCTTGGACTTCCTCATGACTGAGTACAACTTCTCTTTGATTCAAGCCTAGCAAAGCTCCAGCAAATAAGTTCTGGTTGCCACTTTCTAATATAGAGTATACATAGCTCAACTCTTTCCTGTCTTTATTTTGCAAATATACGATAGCTAAAGCCAAGCTTCGATAGAGAACAGTCGCTGAGTAATTTCCTTGAACTAATTTCTCCAGATAAGGTATTAAGCTAGTACATTCTGTCGCCGCAATGGTTAAAATCAACTCATGCTGAGCTTCCCATGATCTTGGTTTTGTCATAACAAAGTCCAGAGCTTCAGCTAATGCTTGATCCAGGCCTTCTATGCGTTGGCGTCTAATTTGCTTAGCTACTTTCTTTATCGTAGATACCTTTTTAGACAATAGACTAGAAGCAAGCTCTTGCTTGAAAACTTCTGATCGTATTGCGGCATTTTTTTCAGAGTTCATGGATGTTTCTCCCTTCTCATCTGCTAATAAAGTTTGGTGATAAGTAAAAGACTTTTTTATGGAGTTTTTTCTGGCCATCCGTTAGATTGACATTGGGCTAGTCTTTCTTTTTAAAGGAAAAACTTCCTATTCTATCTAATTGAAACTCGGACTCAGAGCAACTTTGGATACTCGCATTGAGAATAGCACCGATAATCAATATTTTAGAAACAATAATGAACCATAACATGATGATGATGACAACTACTGATCCGAAAAAACGGACATTAATAAAGTGGTTCATATACGCTTCTAAATAGGCACTAAATAAATTCAATAGGCCAAAGAGAATTCCCACTACAAAGATGGTTCCTGGCAAGACGTAACGAAGTTTGTTTATCTTAACATTAGGCAAAAGATAATAGAGAGCAACTAAGGTTAGAAAGAGAACTAGGAAAACAAGACCTTCAGTTATAGTAGTGATTTGTCTGTAAAAAGAGACATCTAAATCAAAAACATTGTATACCACAGTTAGAATACTTCGACCAAAAACAGATAGAATCATGGAAAGGATCAAGAGTATCTGTAAACCAATACTCACTACAAAACTAAACAGGCGGTTTCGAAGCAGGCCATGGCCTTTTGTGACACCGTAAGCCTTATTAAAAGCCTTTTGCAAAAATGAGATACATTTGGAAAAAGCCCAGAGAGCTGACAAGATGGAGAAACCTAGTAAACCAGAAGACGGCTGACCAAAAACGGCTTTCACAGCTTTAGCCACCATGGGATAAAGCGAATCTGGTAGCATATCGTTTAACAAATTCAAGAGGGCATCCGTTTGAACTTGAAAATAGGGCAAAATATTGGCTAAAACCAATAATAAAGGAAGGGCCGAAATCAAAAAATAGTAGGCTACAGCTATACTGGTGATGCCTATTTCAGACTTATCATAAAAGCCTATAAAAGCCCGTAAAAAATGCTGTTGTTTCAGTTTTTCGACTATTTTTTTCATGAGCTTCCTTTCTAAAACTAGGGCAAAGGCCCATCATTTATTTCTTTTTTATTTTCTAATAGCAAGAAGTCTTTTTTGCTACGGTTCTCAGTCTCTATCGGACAAAGTTAAGAGGCTAGGAACGCCTTATCCCAACCTCCTATGTTTTCTAATAAGTTCCTTCTTCACCCTGACTGGTCAAAATCACTGGACCGTCTTTGGTGATGACAAACTGGTGTTCGTATTGGCAAGACAAACCACCATCAAGAGTCTTATGGGCCCAGCCAGTCTTAAAATCTGTGTCAATTTCCCAAGTACCAGTATTAATCATAGGTTCGATGGTCAATACCATCCCTTCTCTTAGACGCAAACCACGTCCTGCTCGACCATAGTGGGGTACCATTGGTTCTTCGTGCATAGTCGGACCAACTCCATGACCAACCAAATCTCGCACAACACCATAACCATGACTTTCAGCGTATTCTTGGATTGCTGCACCAATATCGCCAATTCTATTACCAACTTGTGCTGCTTCAATTCCTCGGTAAAGACATTCTTTGGTCACATCCATGAGTTGCTGAGCTTCTGGACTGACTTTCCCAACTGCATAAGCCCAGCAAGAATCTGCAACACCGCCACGAAAACTTTCTGTGTATTTTTTGACTTCTGAGACCTTATTAAAATCCAGTTTTGAAACATCTAATTCAGCCTTATCAACCAATCCGACAACCATATCTACACAGATAATGTCACCTTCTACCAGCTTTTGATGACGGGGAAAAGCATGAGCCACTTCATCATTTAGAGAGCAGCAAGTAGCATACGGATAGTCCATGATGCTGCCTTCTACACCAATCTGCAAGGGCAAAGCATTTGCTTCTTTACAGCGTTTGCGGACGTATTCTTCAATATCCCACATATCGATCCCTGGCTTAATCAAGTCTCTCAAACCTCGATGAATAGAAGCGAGAAACTCCCCACTTTTTGCCATTAAATCAATTTCGCGTTGCGATTTTATTGTAATCATTCTTAGATTTTATTCCTCTTCTTAGTTTATTTTCACTGTCATAGTCGCTTTAGCTACTAATTGATGGTCTAAATAGACATCATAATCTATAATTGCTGAACGTCTTGTTTCATGCACCACACGGGAAGTCAAAGTCAAGTAGTCATCCAATTGAACAGCTTGTAAAAAGTAAACCATCATCTGCTCAATAATTAAACTTCGTCCATTAGAAGCCACCAGCTGATGAGTTGCAGTATTTAAGATTTCTGTTAGAACTCCATGCGATAAAACCCCGTTATTTTCCAGCATAAAAGGCTCTACTGTAAAGGAGAAACCATTAGCGTTCTGAACTAACTTCTGAGCAATCTGGTCACTAAAGGTTGGCAGACTCGATACCTGCTCCCGACTCATTTTTTCCAAAATATCCCGCCGAGTAATGACTCCTAGCAAGGTTTGATTGCTTCGTATAACAGGAATCATCTCAAAATCTTCTGCAATCATCCGTTGACTAATATTGGCAATATTCGTCTTCAAACCTGTCATAAAAGGATTTTTTGTCATAATTTTATCCAGATTTGTATGGGGTGATTTATCTCCTGCATCCCGCATCGTCACTACTCCAACCACCATTTGATGCTGATTAATGACCGGAAAGCGACTGAAACGATTTTTACGCACCAGCTCCAAATAATCTCGAACTGTATCTGTTTCCCTTAAAAAGCCATATTCATGACTAGAACGATAGACCTGTTCAACTGTTAAAATATCTGTTTTTATTTGGATATTGGAAAGCGCACGATTTATGATTGTCGCTACTGTATAGGTATCATGCTGGGTCCGCATGACCGGGATTCCCATCCGATCTGCAAGAGTTAAAATATCCTCTTCAACTCGAAATCCCCCTGTAACCAAGACAGCATTTTCATTCTTTAGAGCTAAGCGTTGAATCTCAGTCCGATCCCCAACAATCAAGAGACCTCCTTCAGTCAGATAACGCATAATATTTTGCTCTGTCATAGCTCCAATAGAGAACTTACTGAATTCCTTATCTAAACCAGCCTGTCCAGCTAATACTTCTGAACGAGTAATTTCAGCGATTTCATGATAGGTCAGATGCTCTAGAACAACTTTTTTAGATTTCACTCGAACAGTACCGCTACGAGGACGAGTCTCAACCAAGCCTCTGTTTTCAGCTTCCTTAATCGCTCGGTAAGCCGTTCCATCACTGACTCCTAGATAGTTCGAAATACTACGAACACTGACTCTTTTACCAATAGGAAGTTTCTCCAAATAAGCGATAATTTCCTGGTGTTTACTCATAAAAATCACCTCTTTCATAGCGAAATTCGATATAGTCTCTCATCTTGCGTGTATAGCGGTCACTTCCTTTAAATTGTCGACACATTTTAAAACCCGCCTTTTGAGCAACACGCTGACTAGCTAGATTTTCCTGATGAGTGACAATGCTTAGCCTTTTTAGGTCAAATTCGCTAAAAGATAGAAAGAGAATCTCTTTGACACATTCGGTCATTAGTCCCCCTCCCCAATAATCCTTTTTTAAAAAATAGCCCAGCTCAGCTTCTTGCTTAATTTCATCTAACTTCTCAAACTTGATAGAACCTATCATTTGCTGGCTTTCTTTATCACAGATTGCCCAAACACCAAGAGGATTCTTCATAAAAAAGTTAGCTACTACATACTGGCTTTCCTGCAGACCAGACTGACTCGGAAAGATAAACTCCAGATTCTGCGGATTGGAGGCTATGGCATAGAAATCTTCTGCATCCTGGTAAGAGAAGGGTCTGAGTAGCAGGCGGTCTGTTTCAATAAAAGCAAATTCAGCTAGTTTTGTCCAAATATTCATAAGCTACCTTTAGACAATACTTTCGTATATATCCTATTCTTGTATCCTTACGCTTCTTCTACCAACTCAATATCGGCACCCAAATTTTTCAGCTTCTCAATAATATTAGAATAGCCACGAAGGATAAACTCAATATTGGTAATCTCTGTACGGCCTTTAGCCATCAAACCTGCAATAACCAATGCCGCTCCCGCGCGTAAGTCAGTAGCTTTTACAGCAGCACCATGTAGCTGATTTGGTCCTTCATAGATAATTTGATGACTGGTTGAAGAGATTTTAGCTGTCATTTTAGCAAGCTCAGGCACGTGATTAATTCGCTTCTCATAAATCGTATCCATTATCATGCCCCGTCCTTTAGCTTTCAACAAAAGCGGAGTGATTGGTTGCTGTAAGTCAGTAGCAAACCCTGGATATGGAGCGGTTTTAATATTGATAGCTCTGAGTTCTCTTTGCTCTTCAACATAGATGCTGTCTTCTGAGACAGTCATTCTAACGCCCATTTCTTCTAGCTTAGCGATAAAACCTTCCAAGTGCTCATACAAGACATTATTAATCTGAACCCCTTGGCCGACTGCTGCTGCCAGTGAAATGTAAGTCCCTGCTTCGATTCGATCTGGAATAACCTGATGACGAGTCCCATGAAGCTTATCTACACCTTCGATTGTGATAATATCTGTACCAGCACCACGAATATGGGCACCCATATTATTCAAAAGAGTAGCAACATCAATAATTTCAGGTTCACGGGCTGCATTTTCAATAACCGTCCGACCAGATGCTCGAACAGCAGCTAACATAGTATTAATCGTCGCACCGACACTTACTGTATCCATGTAAATGCTTGCTCCTCGCATGCGTCCAGTCTCGGCTTCCAGATGCATGGCATTACCTTCTTGAGTCATCTGAGCTCCCATAGCTTCGAAAGCTTTCAAATGAAGGTCAATCGGACGAGGTCCAAGGTCACATCCACCTGGAAGACCTACAGTTGCTTTTCCAAAGCGTCCTAAAAGACTTCCGTAGAAATAGTAGGAAGCGCGGAGGCTATTGATTTTACCATAGGGCATCGCCATACTTTGAACCTGGCGCGGATCAATCTCAAGACTGTCTCCATCTCGCTTCACACTAGCTCCCATGGTTACCATGATGTCAATCAAGCTATCAACGTCTGAAATAGCTGGCACTCCATCTAAAGTCACAATGCCATCTGCCAAAATAATAGCTGGAATCAAAGCTACTACACTATTTTTTGCACCACTAATCGTAACCTCACCTTTTAAAGGACGGCCACCATTTATCACTATTTTTCTCATTTTATTTCTCTCTCAAGCTTTTTCATACATAGAATTCCTATCTATTATATCACAGATACCTGTTTTTGCCTATTCTTTTCGTAAGACAGAGATTTTAAAAAGAGAGAAGACTCTTTCTTCTCTCTTGAATAACAGTTAGGTAAATAGGCACTTTTTAGAACGTCCTATTTCATATTTTGTTTCTTTATTAGCATAGGCAGGTCTAACGGACGTTAGATGAGCTCATCTTCCCCAATTTCAAAGGCTTCCAAGATTTTCTGAATCTGATCAAAACCCAGTCTAAAATGCTCCAGCTTGTGGCCGTCTGATCCCACTGAAAAGCGCTGACCGCCAAGCTCCTTGACTAGAGAGAGAGCATAGATATAGAGTTCCTCGTGTCCATATAGATACATGGACTTGCAGTTGAGCTCAAAGGCCAGATCGTGGTCAATCATCTTTTGAAAAAGATGTCGCAGCTCTGGTTCAAAAGTCTTTAACTCTTCTACGGTAAGCGCAAATTTTCGGAAACCATAGTCAAAATGAGCTAAGACATCTGCTGGTACAGCCTCAATAGCCTCTTCTAACTCTCTTAGGTAGCGGGGAATTAATTCCATCTTATCCAGCTGCAGGACTGGCTCTTCCAGATAGTCAAAGCTGCCATTGTGGTGGACGGACAATAGTTTCAGGTCGTATTCCTTGTCCGCTAGGAAAGCTAAGATATCGCCCTTACGCGGAGCGTAATAGCCAATTTCAATGCCCTTTTTGATGCGGTTGCAATATTGCTGGTTCAGCTCTGCTATTTTTGCTGAATAGGCCTCATAGTCAGGCACATCATCGTGGGGCGAGGCAGCTTCGTAAGGGTAGGGATTGGACAAATCATAGTGCTCAGTGGTGACAATCTCGCCCTCGTAATGGTCCAGATAGTCACAGAAATCCGCCTCAGAATCATAGGAAAAATAGGTATGAAGATGGTTGTCGCGCATGCTGGACCGCCTTTCTGCAAATCTTATATCCGTTTAGTATTGGTCAATTTCAGGTCGGTCATGAATCCGGCTCTGCTTGCCTTGACGGGCCTGGAGGACGGCCTCTACCTCTTCCAGACTGACGCCAGTCTCGACGAGAGCGACCGCCATATGGTAGAGCAGATCAGCTGTCTCATTGGCAATCTCGTCCTTATCAGCATTTTTAGCCGCAATGACTACTTCTGTCACTTCTTCCCCGACTTTTTTGAGAATCTTGTCCAGCCCCTTGTCATAGAGATAGCTGGTATAGGAGCCTTCCTTGGGCTCTTTTTTGCGTTTGAGGGCTTCTTGATAGAGAGTTTCTAGCATAGTATCTCCTTGTTACTGTCCTTATTTTACTATAAAAAGCAATTCTTTCCAATGGCAGGCTGGTGGCTTGATACTGACTTCTTAGTTTTATTTTTGCATTTACCAAGTACTAAAGTAAGGGAGCTTTTAGTCAGCTTTGCTGCCATCCTCTTCCCAGATTGAATGGAAAAAGCAGGATCTAGCACCGGTATGACAGGCTGCTCCCAGCTGGTCTACCTCGATCAGCAGGGTATCTAGGTCGCAGTCAGCTGTGATTTTTTTGACAGTCTGGTAGTGGCCGCTGGTGGCCCCCTTATGCCAAAGCTCCTGACGTGACCGGCTCCAGTACCACATCTGACCGCTGGTGCGGGTCAGATGGTAGGCTTCTTCATTGAGATAGGCCAACATGAGAACTTCTTTGCTGGTGTGGTCTAGGATAATGGCAGGTATAAGACCGCCTTGCTTTTGAAAATCTAACTTTACTTCTGTCATTAGAGGCGCACCTCCAATCCAGCTTCCAGCATGGCTTTTTTGGTATCTGAGATGGAGACCTGACCATAATGGAAAATCGAAGCTGCTAAAGCACCTGTCGCTGCAGTCTTTTCAAAAACTTCTAGGATATGCTGGCTACTGCCAGCACCACCAGAGGCGATGATAGGAACGGAAACCACTTGAGAGACGGCTTCCAGCATTGGCAAGTCAAAACCAGACTTGGTCCCGTCCTTGTCCATACTGGTCAAAAGAATTTCCCCCGCTCCAAGACCGACAGCTTCTTGAACCCAGTCTAACAGGTCGCGACCGCTGTCCTTGCGGCCGCCAGCTAGATAGACATGCCAGCTGCCATCCGCTTCTTTCTTAGCATCCACGGCCAGCACCACACATTGGCTGCCGAATTTCTCAGCGCAGTCAGCCAAAAGCTGAGGATTTGCCAGTGCTGAGGAATTAACTGCAACCTTATCCGCCCCAGCCTGCAGCATCCGCTTCATGTCCTCAACCGTGCGAATGCCGCCCCCGACGGTAAAGGGAATGAAAACCTGCTCCGCCACGCGCCGGACCATCTCGACCGTCGTATCCCGCTCCTCATGAGTAGCGGTAATGTCCAGAAAGACCAACTCATCGCAGCCAGCTTCATAGTAGGCCTTGGCCGCATCGACTGGATCGCCCACATCAGTCAGATTGACAAAGTTGATGCCCTTGACCACCCGGCCGTCCTTGACATCCAGACAGGGAATAATTCGTTTTTTCAGCATGGCTAGCCCCTTTCTGCTTCCTTGATCTGATTCAAGCTAATTCGTCCACTGTAATAGGCCTTGCCCACAATGGCTCCAGCCAAGCCTAGCTTTTTCAGCTCTTCTAAATCATCCGCTGACTGGATGCCGCCAGAAGCAATGACATGAGCATGCTTGAGGGACGCCAGCAATTTTTGGTAATGCTGGATATTGGGACCAGTGAGAGTCCCGTCTCGGTCCACATCCGTATAGACAAAGAGGCGGACGCCGATTTTTTCCATGGCCAGCGCTAGGCTGATATAGTCCTGATTGCTGGTCTCCAGCCAACCCTCAGTCGCAACCAGCCCCTCTTTCGCATCAATGCCAATCACGATTTTGCTGCTTCCAAAGCGCTCCAGCGCAGCATCAACAAATTCAGGATTCTTAACAGCCATAGAGCCAATAATGACACGGTCAATGCCGACTGCCAGATAATCTTCAATCTGCTCCAGACTGCGGATGCCGCCCCCGACTTGGATGGCTAGGCCTGTTTCCGCTTTAATCTGGGCAATCAGATCTCGATTGGCCGCCCGACCTTCTAAGGCGCCGTCCAAGTCAACCACATGAATCATGCTAACCCCGGCTTCTTTGAAAACTCGAGCTTGCTCCAAGACATCGGGATTGACTACTGTCTTCTGGCTAAAATCCCCTTTTAAAAGGCGGACGGCCTGACCGTCTTTGATATCAATAGCGGGCAGTATTTTCATAGACATACTCCTTAAACTTCTCTAGGATACCGAGGCCAACAGCACCTGACTTTTCTGGGTGAAACTGGCAGCCAAAGACCGAACCTCGGTGAATCATGGCTGGGATAGGCAGCCCATAATCAGCCGTCACATCCAAGTACTCCTCCGGAACATCCGTATAGTAGCTATGGACGAAATAGACTGACTGGCCATCAAGACCAGCTGTCAAAGCAGACGACTGCTGGATCTTTAAGTCATTCCAGCCCATGTGAGGTACAGGCAGACCAGCCTGGTCCGGAATCCGGCGGCAAACACCGGGAATCAAGCCCAGCCCAGAGCTTTGACCATTCTCCAATCCAGACTCCAGCAGGAGCTGCATGCCTAAGCAAATCCCCAAGAGAGGCTTGCCATCAGCCACCGCCTGCTGGATAACAGAGACCAGCCCTCGCCTTTCCAACTCCTGCATAGCCGCAGGAAAAGCACCGACACCTGGTAAAATCAAGCCATCGGCAGCTAAAATTTCCTGCGGATTAGCTGACAGGCGTGCTTCTACTCCGACCTGAGCCAGAGCACGGAGGACATTGGCAGTATTTCCCGCGTCATAATCAATAACAATCATCATCTCTACATCAACTCCTTTCACTCAGAAGGGCAAGCTAGAGCAAGCCCTTGGTGGAGTTGACTCCATGTATCTCTGGATTTATGGTAATAGCCTCCCGCAGAGCTCGGCCAGTCGCTTTAAAGAGGCTTTCCGCCTTGTGGTGGCTGTTCTTGCCATGAAGGATTTTCAGGTGCAGGTTCATCTGCAGATTAAAGGCTAGGGCTTGGAAAAATTCCTCTACTAGCTCGGTGTCAAAATTCCCAAGCTTGGGATTGTCAAAATCAGCCTCAAAGACTAGATAAGACCGACCGGATAAATCCAGACTGGCCATGCCTAGGGTTTCGTCCATAGGCACAAAGCTAGTGCCGTAGCGGTTGATACCTGCCTTGTCTCCCAAAGCCTGACGCAGAGCCTGTCCTAATACGATACCCACATCCTCGACTGTATGATGGCTGTCCACCCAAAGGTCGCCTTCAGCCTTGACCGTCAGAGAAATTCGACTGTGGCGGGCAAAAAGGGTCAACATGTGGTCAAAGAATCCGACACCAGTATCGATAGCTACCGGCTCCTGTTGGTCGAGAATGACAGTCAGTTCAATATCGGTCTCCTGTGTTTTACGCTTGATTTCAGCTTGTCTCATGGCAACTCCTTTTATTTTTCCTGTCTGCGAGCTTCAATGGCCTTGGCATGTCCCTGCAGGCCTTCTGCATAGGCCAGACTAGTAATATCCTTGTCAGCTGCCCCTACAGCAGCACGGCTGTACTGGGTGTATTGGATGCGCTTGATGAAGTCATAGACACCCAGAGCTGATGAAAAACGGCTGGTGCTGGTTGTCGGCAAAACGTGATTGGCTCCCGCAAAGTAGTCACCAATTGGCTCGCTAGTATAATGCCCCAGAAAGACAGAGCCAGCATTTTCAACCTGATCTAGATAGCTGTAAGCATCGTCCATGGCAATTTCCAAATGCTCAGGTGCCACCTGATTCATAAGCTCAAACATGGCTTCCTTGGAAGGCGCAAGGATAATGCGGCCGTTATTCTCAATCGAAGCACGCGCGATTTCCTCTCGCGGCAGCTCTTTCAGTTGTCTATCTAGCTCTGCTTCGACTTGGTCCGCCAGCTCCTCTGAATCGGTCACCAGAATAGCCCGAGCCAGCTTGTCGTGCTCGGCTTGCGACAGGAGGTCAGCTGCCACATAGACAGGACTGGCTGAACGATTCGCGATGACTCCAATCTCTGAAGGCCCAGCAATCATGTCAATTCCCACGACACCATAGACCATCTTCTTGGCCGTAGCTACAAAGATATTGCCCGGTCCAGTTATCTTATCCACCTTGGGAATGGTCTCAGTACCATAAGCCAGAGCTGCTACACCTTGGGCTCCGCCAATTTGGAAAATCCGATCCACACCAGCCAGCTTGGCAGCGACCAAAATCGCTGGGGTAAAATGCTCCTGGGGCGGTGTAATCATGATAATTTCTTTGACACCAGCAATCTTGGCTGGGATAACATTCATGAGGACGGAGGACGGATAGGCTGCGGTGCCACCAGGTACATAGGTGCCAACCCGCTCAATTGGCCGAATCAACTGACCACGGATAACACCCTCACTGGGACTGTCCTCAAAACCAGTCTCCAACTGCTGGCGGTGGTAGGATTCGATATTAACTTGGGCATTTTTCAGGGCGGCCAGGACCTCTGGATCAATCTCCTCAAAGGCCTGGTCAATCAGCTCCTGCCCAATCTCAAAGTCTGTCACCTCAACCTTGTCAAAGAGCTTGGTATAGTCTCTCAAAGCTTGGTCACCGTCTCGTTTGACTCTTTCTATGATCTCAGCCACCGCTTCTTCCACATCTAAGTTCTGCTGACTAAGCTGCAGCTGCTCTTCGTATAAAATCCGTGAAATTTCTTCGTTACTTCCGCTTAAACGCTTGATAATTGTCATTTAAAAGCCACCTCTCTTCTTCCTACTAGGGATTCAATCCTTGCCACAAAAGGCATGATATCCGGGTTATTTTTCAGGGAAGCCTGATTAGCAATGAGCCGGGCTGATACTCGGCAAATGTCTTCAAAAACCAGCAGGCCGTTAGCTGACAGGGTATGCCCCGTCTCCACAATATCGACAATGGCATCCGCCAGACCCAGCACCGGTGAAATCTCCACACTGCCTTGGATGGAGATGATTTCCACATCTTCCCCCTTTTGATTAAAATAATTAGTCGCCACCGTCGGGTACTTGGTCGCAATCCGCTTGCGCTTATGATCATGAGGGTCATAGCTGGGCACCGAGGCCAGTGAGAATTTACAAAGGCCAAAGTTCAGATCCAGCAGTTCCAGATAGCCGGTCGGATGCTCAAAGAGAATATCCTTGCCGACAATGCCCAAATCAGCGACTCCATGGCGCACATAGGTCGTCACGTCAGGCCCTTTGACCAAGAGAAATCGAAAGCGACTGTCTGGACTTTCAAAAATCAAGTTGCGCCCCTTGTCTCCCATGAAGGACATATCAAAGCCAGCCTGGGCCAAGAGCTTGACCGTATCTTCCTCAATCCGTCCCTTGGTCAGGGCAATAGTAATCTGACTCATCTGCCATCACCTTCCTTTCCGCCCTCGCCCGGCAGGTCATCATGAATGGCCTGATAAACACTGTCAATGTCTAGGGACCAGCCGATAGCTGTCAGCTCTGCTGCCCCGAAGCGCTTGAAAAGCTGATCATAGCGACCACCAGATAGAAAAGCATCTGGCACTCGGTCGCCAAAGACCTTGAAGGTCAATCCAGTATAGTAAGGCATGGTCGCTACCTGCCCCAAGTCCATGGTTGTCTGATCCAGCAAGCCTGATAGGCTCTGCAGAACCTGCTCTACATCATCTAAAGCCATCAATATCCGCTCGTTGTCAACTATCTCTCTAGCCCTGGCTAAAACCTGTTGGCTAGGGCCGAACAGATGGGGCAGCTCCTGCAAAAAATCATCAAATCCACTCGATCTGGTCTGGGTGAATTCAAAGAGTCCCGTCCTATTTTTCTTACGAATATAATCTAGCAGCTGGGCCTCCTCCTGCGAATCCAAGGTCAAACTCTCTAGGATTGTCTGCAGGATTGCTGCATGGGAAAACTCAAATTGATAAGACTTAACCTGCGCCAAATCCAGCGACTGCTTGGCTGTCTTGATAGCCTCAAGTACTGCCTCGCGAGCTGGATAGCCGATAATCTCAATACCAGCTTGGCTGAGCTCATTGGCAAGACCGCGCAGCTCTTCTTGATAGTGAAAGACCTTGCCCGAATAGGAAAACTTGGTCGGCGTATGCACCCTGGTCGAAGCAATAACCCGACCAATCTGGCTGGTCACATCTGGCCGTAGCACCAATAGCTCGCCTTTTTTATCGAAAAGATGATAATGATGGGGCTCCACATGGTCACTGAAGACCTCAAAGTGCTCCAAAGTCGGTGTGTCAATCCGATTGAAGCCCTGAGCCATCAGAAAATCACTAATGTCCCGCTCAATCTCGTAGGTCACACGCGCTCTCTTGAAAAGCTTGTCATGCATGCCAATCGGAAGGGTGATTTTATTCATAGGCTGCTTTCCTTTCTTGCTCTATTTTTACACTGGATGGCTTTGAGTCTAACTCTCAGCTACTGCAAATGTCCTTGATAGCTGCCAGGACTTTTTCCATCTCCTCTCGCCGTCCGATAGAGATGCGCAGGAAATCCTTGATTCGTTCTGCTTTTGGAAAATACCGCACATAAATCCGACGCTCCTCTAACTGCTGAAAAAGCTCTGCTACAGAAATTCCACTAGGCTGGGCTAAGACAAAGTTGGTCTGACTAGGCAGGACTTGGAAATCCAGCGCAGACAATTCCCCAGCAAACCAATCTCGGGTCTCTTGTATGGCTCTGCCAGTCTCCAGATAATAATCCCAATCTTCCACCGCAGCAAGGGCCAAGCGCTCTGCCAACAGATCCACCGAGTAAGGATTAATGGAATCCTTGACAGCTTTCATGACAGCTATTAAGTCTGGATGACCGATACCGTAGCCCACTCGCAGACCAGCTAAGGCAGCATCCTTGGAAAAGGTCCGTGTGATAAAGAGGTTGGGATAGGTGTCTAGCAGAGGCAAGGCAGATTGACCGCCAAAGTGAATATAAGCCTCATCCACCACCACTACCGCATCCTGATTGGACGCCAGAATTTCCTCTAACTGATTCAGCGGTAGATAAATCCCCGTTGGGGCATTGGGATTGGCTAGGATAATGCCACCATTATCTCCAAAATAATCTGACGGATGGACCTCAAAATCAGCTGTCAGTGGGATTTCTCGAAAAGGCACTTGGTAGAGGTCTGCCCAGACCTTGTAAAAACCATAGGTCAAGTCCGGAAATAAGACCGACTCGTCGCTATTAAAGAAAGCCAGAAAAGCCATGGACAAGATGTCGTCACTCCCGTTACCGATAATGAGCTGGTCGGGTGATACACCCAAATTTGTAGCCAAAGCCTGACAGAGCTCCGCCTGATCCAAACTGGAATACTTGCGCAACTCCTGGGCATCAAAGTTCTGCAGGGTCTCTGCCACCTTAGGACTTGGTCCATAAGCATTTTCATTGGTATTGAGCTTAATCATATCTGGCTCATTGGGCTGCTTCCCCGCTACATAAGGATTGATCTGCCTGAGACCTTTTAGCTTAACCATTTTGCCACCTCTCTTTCACACACTAGCCATTATCTGACTCTGATTATCTTTTAGAACTTCCAATAAATGAAAGACGAAATTTACCGCTTTGCTAAAGAAAAATAGGGGAATCTTCTAGTTTAAATATAATAAAAAGCCCTCGCAAAAAAACTTTGCAAGGACGTTGACACGTGGTTCCACCTTTATTCGGACCCCAGTCGCCTGAGGACCCTCTGGGAGTACGAGACTCCAGATTGATAACGGTAATCAGCCGTCGGACACTAGTCTTGGTCTACTGACAGATTTCGCACCCGCACTCAAGAATGTGTCGTCTAAGGATTGGATGCCGTCTCACCAATAGGCACTCTCTGTTTCTTGTCTTAGACTTTTTCTCTCATCGCTTTCAATTTATTGTTGAATATTCTACATGAATTTTAAATAAAAAGCAAGAGAAAAATGAAAATTATTAATTTTATTTGTATTTTTAAAACATATTATCGTTCTTTTAGCATGGAACTGGACAAATCCAGCAGACTAATCGCTGTTTCAAAATGCTCCCCCATTAGGTCATAGACAGCATCTTCGCTTAAGACACCGCAAGCTATATTTTCAGGGAAATCCGGTCCATTCGAGAACTCTAAATCATCAAAAAATTTCTGACTAGTATAATAGTCCCTCAGCTGAATATATTCAGTTTGACAGCGCTCCAGTTGATCTAGAGCTTTCTGAGCATCTGCTAGGACTTGAGCATATTTATTCAGATGTCCTTCCATTTTTTGAATTCGTTCTAACTGCTCCATCTAATTCTTTCCTTTCTGAAATCAACCAACCAATCAGTCCACCTGAACCACCTGCAAGTGCTCACCGCCCAACAGAATCAAATATTTTTCAATCTGAGAAATACCATATGAACGACTGAGAGCTTGAGCATATAGGTCTAGCTGACTATGGTAGCGAGCTATCAACTCAGATGCTTCCTTGTATTTATCCGTCTTGTAATCAAAGAGGATAATTCGATCTTCAAAGAGCAAGTAGCCATCCAGAATCCCCCGAAGAACAAATTCCTGACCACTGATTTCGTCCCTCTTAAGCATGGCAAATGGTGCTTCTCGATGCAACTTATCTGAGTTAGCTAGCAAGATTTCACCAAGCTGAGTCTCAAAGAAACTTGCAATCTTGTTGAGGTCAATCTGTTTTTTTACAGACTCTTCTGCTTGAACTTGTTTCAGACTTGATTTTAAAACCGACATGTCCGGCTTCTGATCTAAAGGAATCCTTTGCATAAGCTCATGAACAGCACTACCGACTTGCGCCCCAGTCACTTTGGCTTTCCTGCCGAAATCAGGTAAGACAAAGCTAGGCTGAGGCCGAAAAGCTACTCGCTCATCCATGATATCCAGGCCTTCCGTATCCATGATTGGCTCATAAAACTTCTTAATCTGGCTTGGCGTTCGCACACTAGGTAGCTCAATAGCAGAGCGATATTGGCTATTTAGTCGATCTACACTTTCTAAGATATCCAGAGCCCTGCCGATATCATCGGACTGACGGTTGTCTGTCAAATCATCCGCATCAAAGGGATTTGAATGGTGGATCTGGCCAATCTTGTCAGCAGTCAAATCTTCATCGCTGACAAATCTCAAATCAAAAGCAAGCTGATCTTCTGAAAAAACAGTCTGTATAGCATAAATCCAATCTTGGAAAGAAGTTAGCTGACTACGTATGGAAGTTGATAAACGTCCCTCTTCTACCTGCCCCCAGCTTCGCTTCTCAAGTTTTTCTTGACTGCCTTTTCCAACTAAGTAGAGCTTGGTTTCAGCCCGTGTCATAGCTACATAAAGCAAGCGCATCTGCTCGGAAAGACTAGCTAGCTTGATTTCTTCTAAATTTTGTTGGTAGGGTAGCGTGTCCATCGACAAACGGATTGATCTCGTTTTTACTTCTTCTGGATATTCAACCTCTACATCAGCGATATATTTAATCCCAATCCCATTTTTACGACTCAAGATAATGCTAGAACTGGTATCTTGGCGGCTAAAGGCCTTGTCCATATTAAGCAGAAAGACATACTTGAACTCTAGTCCCTTACTCTTGTGGACTGTCATCAAATGAACCGCATCTTGCGGTGCGGCATAGGGAACGCTAGCCAAATCGTGCTGGTTCTCTAAAATCTTATTAATCATGCTGATGAATCGAGACAACCCTTTAAAGCTTGATTTCTCGTAGTCATTAGCTCTGAGTGAGAGGGCATAGAGATTTGCTTGACGCTGGGCTCCATTGGGCAAGGTACCAACATAGTCATAATAAAAGCGGTCTTGATAAATCTTCCAAATCAGATCGTACAAAGAATGAGTTTTAGCAAAGGTTCTCCACGATAAGAGCGTCTTTTGAAAGAGAACTAACTTCTTTTTAAGGTCTGGCAAGATTAAGTCTGGATGCAATCCTTGATTAGTCAAGGCATTTTCTAACTTCTCATAGAGATTTTCCTGCGATTTTTCCTGACTTTTCTGTAGCGCTATTCGAGCCAGCTCATCTTCTCCAAAGTCAAACATTGCTGATTTGAGTAGGGCTGTCAAGGCATAGTCATTTAAGGGATTATTGATCGTTCGCAAAGTGTCCAGCATGACCATGACCTCGACAGATTGGAGGTAATTGTCTTCTCCTCCATCTGGTACAAGAGGAATATTGTGCTTAGCAAACTCATCCAAAATTATATCATTTCGAGTCCGAGAAGCCGTTAAAAGAGTAATGTCCTTAAAGGCAACCGCTTCTTCCTCATGCAGTCGAATGATTTCCTTGATAACTAGAGACACTTCTCCAGCAGAGATGCTTTCCTCGCTTAGTTCCTCGCTTGCTACCGTCGAATCATAAAGGAGGAATTCAGCCCTATTTTTTGGATTAGGTGATGCTTTCGTCGGATTTCCCGCCACCAAATAATGGGTCTCATCATAGTTGATTTCCCCGACCTGCTCATCCATCAGTCTCTTAAAGACATCATTGGTTGCTTCTAGTACCTCTACATGACTACGGAAATTCTCCTTGAGGACAATCAGTTTCCCTTGGCTCGGATCTGCGTGATAAAGCCGAAACTTATCATTGAAAATCTGGGGATCTGCTTGACGAAAACGATAGATGGATTGTTTGATATCCCCCACCATAAATCGATTATGGCCGTTAGATAGGAGCTCCAACATTCGCTCCTGGGTATGGTTGGTATCCTGGTACTCATCGACCATGACCTCGTGGTAACGCTCCTGATAAAAGCTTCTTACCTGTGGGAAGTCCTCTAAAATCTGTATCGCAAAATGGCTGATATCCCCAAACTCAAAAGCATTCTCTGTTTTTTTTCGCTCCAGATAAGTTCGAGTAAAGTCACTCATGAAATCGCGTAGCAAATCTAAAAGAGGCAGACTATCATCCTGGTACTTCTCAAGGAACTCAAATTGATAGAGGCTGGACTCAAGACCTCGCAAATGCTCGATTCTTTCTTTACGTCCTTGGTTAAAGGTATCAGCCAACTCTTTTAGTTCTTCCTTGCGAGTAGTGATGGTCAAGGCTCGGCCGCCACTAGCCCGTGATAAAAGAACAACATCTTTTAATACGTGGAAATAGTCCTGCTCAGAGGACGATTCCTGCAAACTCCCCAATTTATCTAGCGCAAGCAACACATTTTCCTGGTATTTAGCTCCCGCAAATTCACGTCCCTCGTGATCCAAATGAAAACGGAAATAATCTTCGAGGTCAAAGAGAGCCCTTTTCACTTGCTGTAAAATCTTGTCTCTCTCACGCGAAAAATCTGTCTCCTCATAGCCTTTAAGGAAAAAGTCCCGCAACCATCTCTGAGGATTGCTGGTTGATTGAAGAAACTGGTAAATGGCGTAGACTTGCTGGCGAAAACCAGAGATGTTCTTTTTCTTGCCCGTGAAATTTTTGACTAACTTTTCAAAAATTTCCTTCTGCTCACCAGTATAATATTGCTCAAAAAGCTGCTGAAAGACTTCATTTTGTAGCATAGTCTGCTCACTAGCTGACTGGAGAATACGAAAATTAGGGGCCAGGCCCAGAAGATAGCCATACTTATTAAGAAGCTTTTGTGTGAAAGAGTCCATGGTCCCAATATCAGCGGTGGCAATAGCCGCTAACTGCTGAGCTAGGTGCTGTTTAAGTTCTTCATCCTGACTTTCTTTGAGGACTTTACTTAACTCTTTTTCTAGACGTTCCTTGAGTTCTCCTGCCGCTTTTACGGTAAAGGTTGAGATGAAGAGTTCCTGGATGGATACTCCACGGAAGATCTGGTCAATAATCCTCTGAACCATGACAAAGGTCTTCCCTGACCCAGCTGATGCAGAGACTAGGATGTTTTGACCTGAGGAATAAATAGCCTCAATCTGCTCAGCAGTCCGTTTTTGTTCTTTATTAGAAGTGGCTTCAAAATGCTGTAGCTGACTGATTTCTTCTGGACTTAAAAAAGACTTCTTCCTCATTTTTTCAACTCCTCCCTCATCTTTTCTATCCATGCTTGGCGCAATTTCTCACCAACTGGACGTTTTTCAAATTTAGTCAAATCTAATTTATCTAACTGTCTGGCTTGGCCTAGGTGGCGATTGGCTTCAAAGCCTGTAATAGCCTTAAACTGATCGACATAAGGTGCTATATTCCGGCCATTTTCTGTATAGGGATTGATCTCAAAGTGGCCAGCTAGAATGCCTTCAGCTACTTTTTTATAGAGAATTTCATTATAAGCTAGTAAAATAGCCAGTTCTTCTTGACTGAGACTATTAACCTTACTCTTCTCATAAACAGGACCCAAAGTGGCCAGCTTGTCTGCTAAAAAGAGACCCTTGTACTGCATGGTTTTCGCAACTTCCTTGACCGCATCTCCTAGCTCTTTGGTATCTTTAAGGGCAACAATAGGCTCTGTCATTTGCAAGTACATGGCACCGAAAAGATCTCTACCTTCCTGCTGACCTTGGAGTTCCTGGATAGCCGCTAGATAAGTCGGAAGCTGAGAATTCAGACCATTAAAAAATTTTTCGTAGCTAAACTTAGTCTCACTGGACTTATAGTCCACGACTCCCAGACTCCCATCAGCTAGCAAACGGTCAATTCTATCCACCTTGCCTCGAACACTAACAGCTCTGCCATCTTCCAAGATAAGGAAAGGCTCTTTACTGTTCCCAAAGACTGTTTCTTCTCCAATCGTTTCAATCCCAGCTGACTGAGCCAGAACTTGACCAGTTGACTTAGCAGTATCTAGTAGCAATTGACGAGTAAAGAGACTCTCGCTAGATTCATTGTATAGACTTTCAAATTCGGTCTCCCGCATGGTTTCGTCTATTGCCACTTCTAGTCGCTGGTCAAAGTCTCGACTAGTATCCTCCTGAAGTACTTTCTCAAAAATTCGATGCAGAAAATTTCCGTGGCTTCTAGCATCCGGATGAATAGTCCACTCTTCCTGTAATCCCAGAACGTATCTGATGAAATAGCCATATTGATTTTTGAAGTATTCGTTTAAAGCAGATGCTGAAAGTCGGAGGGGCTGATCTTTTGGATAAAGAGCTTGCAGAGTTTCCGGTTGCAGAGACTCCGTTTTCAGTTCCTTGCTGATTTGTGGAATGCTAATGCCTTCTGCTGCCAATTTCTTGCGGAGAACCCGCACAGCCACCGCCCAAAAAGTCTGCTCCTCTGCTGTCCACTCTCGGTCAATCACCTCTTGGTGGAGCTCGATAATTTGAGACAAGAGAGCTCTGTAGCTACCAATATCGTCACTGGAAGCCTGAGGCTTTTTGACAATGATAGGCAAAGAAAGCGGAGCTGCAGTCAATTCCAGCAGATAGGTCGACATGCTATCCTCTACTTCATTGACCAAGGCCGGCGCAGACAAGACCAGCTCTTTGGTAGCAGAATTAATCAGCGACAGAGCAGTATAGCGATTCTTCTTGAGATTTTCTGAACTAGCAATCTGCAATTCCGCCTGAGAATCCGTCGCATCATTGAGCCGAGCCCGGTCTTCATCACTAAGCAAACTCTTGTTTTGCGCGATTTTAGGAAAACGCTCCTGGGTTAGTCCAATCGCATAGACATAAGGTGCTGCTAGAGGCTCTATCAGGTCATAAGACTGGACCTTGACCACATCTACCGTCGCTGGCACCGTCCGATAGTTGGACAAAAGCATGCCTGATAAGACCAAGGCCAAAAAATCGTCTAGTTTGACCTTACTTTCTACAAAGACTTGAGCAAACTGCTCTAAGACATGGCTGAAAGCCTTCCAGACTTCCTCATGGCGCTCCTGTTCCTGCTGACTTTCTCCCTGCAGCAGAGCTGTCAAATTATCCGACAAACGAGCTGCTTGGACGAACTCCGTAAACTTAGCTAAGAGCCCCGACGCCGTCTGGCTGCGGGATTTGAAAAAGTCTTGCAGTGGAGCCATGACCCGGCGGCGAATGTGATTGAGACGGTCAAGGTCAAATTTTCCTTGGCTATTAGCCGTGAAATCCTTGGCTAGCTTGCCGGCTCCCTTAATGTCCGCAAAGCGCAGATATTGCTCAAAATGATCCAGCTCCTCCTGAGTCAAATCTCCGTAGAGACCTGTCTTTAAGAGATTGAGCAGGTCTTCCAATTGGAAGTTATAGCACTTGAGCCGCTCTAAAGACTCAACAAGCTGAACCAGCGGATGCTGGGCCATTGACTCGCTCCGCCCTAAATAGTAAGGAATCTGATATTGGTCAAAAATGGTCTTGAGCTGAAGCTGGTAGGCTTCCACATCCCCTAAGAGTAGACGAATATCCTTATAACGCACACCATCATGAACTCGCTGCCGGATGGACTTAGCCACATACTCCAGCTCTTCTTTCTGGTTCATAGTAGCCCAAATCTGAAGCTGCGAGCGGTCTGTCGTCTCACTAAGACTAACCGTTGATTCTGAAAAGTCATAACGACTCTCCAAAATCTTAGAAATCCGCCCAAAGGCATCTTCTGCTTCCGCATGAGGGATATAGTCAGGCTTGACCTGATAGTCCTCGGCCAGCTTTCTCAAAAAATCCACGCTGGCCTGATAGAGATTGCCCTCACGAAAAGCTGCTCGATAGGCTTTTTGGCTGGCATAGGTCCCGATGACAATCTCCACACCTTTTCGATGCAGGAGACCGACCAAGTATTCCTCTTCAGCAGAAAAACGCGTAAAGCCATCGATGACCAGGGCCAAATCTGCCAGCTCCTCATCTGTGTCGCCAGCTAGAATATGCTGAGCAAAAGCCGCAATCTGAGAAGACGAATCAAAATCACCCTCATTCAGAGCAGCAGTTACCGCTGTAAAAATCTTGACCAGATCCTCTCGCTTCTCAGGCTCCTCAAGAAATTCCAAATCCGCAAAGGACATCTGGGCCGTCTGCAATTCATGGTAAAGATCCATCAGTTGCTGGATAAACTGGGAATCCTTCTTAATCCGTCCATAGACCTTAAGCTCTCCATCATCTAACTCTGTCAAGGTCCGATAAATCAGCATTCCCAGACCAATATCGTCCAAACTCTGCCCCTGCCGAACATCATTGAGGACAAAATACCGAGCCATCTGGGCAAAGCGCGTCACCGTAATGGCAAAGGATGCCTTGTTCTTCAGGCACTCCAAAACCGCCCGCTCCTTCTCAAAAGAAAGCGAATTTGGCGCAATATAAAAGACTCGCTTACCAGTCGCCACCAAACTCTCAGCCTCAGCCACTAAAACCTTGGTCAAAGAATGGCGAATATCTGTATAAAGTAATTTCATAACCTGCCTTTTCCTCTAGAAAATATAGGTTTATTATATCATTTTTGCAGGGATTTGACTCTTAGCTATACACATTCAACTAATCCTTTTTCATCCTCTAACAACTAGATGAGACGTCTTGCATCTACTTATTTTTCCTACTTTTTTAAACAGCGGAAACTTCAACCAGCTTAGAATATTTCAAATGAAAACACCCTAAAGGTTAGATCATTTCTAACTTTCAGGGTGCGATTTATCAGCTAGATTGCAAAACCAGTCTTTTTTCTATAAAAACGGTTTGCTCCAAACTACTGAAGATTCATTAGAGTTCGGTATTTCCTATTTAGGCTTAGAATTTAATCTAGTAAGCAAGAAGTGAAAAGCCAAGTGTAAATAAAATGATTCAATCCTATTATTTCTCTTCTTTACGTCCACTAATCACTTTCCATAAGCCGGCTAAAAGTAAGCTTAGCATACCATAGATTGACCAAGAATTTGCTTTTTGACCAGTTTCAGGAAGTCTTGCTTCCCTTGAAAGAGCCACTTCTTTTGAAGAAGCATCATTTTCTTTGTGTTCAAGATTAGCGATTTCAACCTTTTGTTCTTTACGGAATTCCATAGAGTCCCGTCCTACTGGTGGTTGTTGATCCATTTGTCCTCCTGGCTTAAGATCAGAGCCACTTCCCTTGTCCTGCTGATTGTCCTTTTCTACTGCAGGATTCTTTTTAGCAATTGCTAGGATACGGTCTGCTAACTTAGCGTACTCGGTATCTTTCTCATTTGGCTGATAACGAAGTAAGAGAGATTGACTTTCTTCTACAATTGGTATCTTTGCAGAAATAGAATCTGTCTTAAACTTGACTTCGTATGGATCAGCATAATAAATGTAATCTGGGTCAAAAGCATGTAAGGTTAGGACCAGACGATGACCCTTTTTAACAGTATACAAGTTTGGTTGCAAGTACATAGTGTAGTTGTGGTACTCATTTTCTTTTAGATCGATTGAATGTCTAGAACTTGCCGAATTAAAACCTGAATCTGGGTTAGCCAAGTTCATCCAGCCTCTAGAAATAACCACGCTTTTCACTTTATGCGTCTTGTATTCTTTAACCGGAAGACTGTCTAGATTGCTACCATGCCAATCTCCTTTTTCATCAACCGTTTCTTTTTCTAGTGTACGAGTACTATAACCGTTCTTATCATAAGTGATTTCTTCTTTGACAACATCAAATTCCTCATCAGATACATCCATCAAAGTCGCGCTGACATGAGCATGCTTCTTATCACCTTTCAAGAAGGCTGCACTAAAATGAAGAGGAATATGGCCTTTAATGGTAATATCACGATCGACAGGAGCTGCATATGAAGCACTGACGGCGGATGAATGAAAGGCTGCGTCTTGGTTTCTCGTAGTCCAATTTTCACCTGTACCATAAAAATCACTGGATACAGTCACATCTTCTCTCTTGGAATAGGCACGAGCAGTGATTTTATTGTCTGTTTCCCATTTATCAAATCGACGCCACTTGGTTGGATCTAGGTTGTCCTGAGCAGTCACCTGCGGAAGATGTTCGATGCCATTTTGAAGACCAAATAAATAATGACTATACCATTGGTTCATTAAATCGTTAAAGGCTTGACCAGCCACTGTAGTTCCTGCCCAGCGAGTAGATGGATAAACGTGATTTCCTTGGTGGAGCAATACTTTTGGATCTATACCTGCCTTCTTATATGCTTCTAGCATTAATTCAAAATGTTTTGGTTTAACATTATCATCATTAAGCCCTTGGATCAGCAAGGGAGCAGCTTTTAGATTGGCTGCATTTAGGGTATAGTCACGCTTAGCATATTCTTCATTATAATTATGACCATCCTTGTGTTGCAGCTCGTTGAGTTTCGTGATATAAGCAGCATAGTAGTCTTTAATTTTATCCCAGTCATCCTTGTCTAAAATCCGACCAGAGGTATAAACAGACAACCAAGATAGATCATTTGAAGCTCCCGTATCAAGTGGAGATCCTTGACTATTAAAGTGATCATACCAACTGGCAATTCCCGCTGCCGGTACAATGGTTTTAAGACCTTCTACACCAGTAGATGCGACCCCAAAAGTTGTTGTTCCAGCCCAAGACAAACCAGTCATGGCAACATTGCCACTCGACCAATCCGCCTTAACCTCCCTATTGCTTGTTTTATCTGCATAGGCCTTGCGTTTGCCATTCAACCATTCGATAATACTCTTGTAGGCAGCAACTTCTAAATCAGAGCCAGTTGTATTGATTCCATCTGACCCTTTTGAGCCCAATCCACTACTTGTTACAACCGCATAACCACGGACTAGGTAATAATTGTACCAGTTCAGGTTTTCATAATCATAATGAGTATAATCATCAGAGCTTTCACGTGGATTGACATAGTACCAATCTTTAGGTTTAGTCGCTTTTGCAACCTCTTCTGTCGAAACTTCTTTGACTGCTTTTCTCTTGTCTGGCTTGGTATAGAGCTTAGCCATATCAAATTTGCCACCTTCTTTGAGACCCAGCCCTTCTAGGGTACGTTCTTCTGTCGTACCTGCAACGTATGGGCTAGCTTCAAAGATTGTCGGAGCTTTATAATCACCTTTAACAGCAGCCTTTGGAACTTGGACGAAAGTCTTTACCAAGTCTGGTTTCCCATCTCCATCTGTATCATAGTCCGTTTCAACATAAACAACATAACGGACAATATCACTATTCTCATATGAATAATGTTCAGGATCATCACCACGAGTAAATGGGAAAATAGGCTGTGCTCTACCATTCATAAAGAGAGGTGTCTTGCGCTCTGCTCTGTAAGCAGCATGGAGTTTTTTCGCTGCAGCAACCATAGTAACAAGGTCTGTAACTGGATCGGATCCTTTCGCCTTTTGGTCAATCATTCCTAGACTCTTAGCGAAGGCTAAACGATCCTGGTCAGTTGAACCAACTTGTCCTTCTTTTGTCGATGCCCATTTCAAAAGTTGATTAACAGCTTCGCTGATTGTTGCTTCCTTCTTAGAATCTTCCTCAGTCCTTGCTTGACCAGTTACTTCTGACAAGTCTGCTAAGGTCGTCTTAGGTGGATTAGACACTCTAGTAGCACTTCTATCATTTCCTGGCTCTCTACTCGAATCTACAGCTGTTGCATTGTTCTCTATCCTTGAATCAACTTTCTTTTCAGTATCACTACCAGTATCTGCTACTGGCTTTTCAGGAACCGCTCCCTTGTCCGTAGCTGATTTATCCGACACATTTGAAGACTCGGGGACTGCTTTATCGAAATGATTTTCCTTCTCACCTATAGATTGATTGGAATCAATTGCTTCCTCAACAACCGCTTTTTGCCCTACACCTTCAGTAGAGCTTTCCTTATTAACTTCAGCATTCTCACTTGATTCTACATGCTCAGATACCGATTTATCAGGACTAGACTCTTGATCCGTACCGGTCGCCAAGACTGGCTCGACACTATTTGTGCCAACTTCATCTGCTTGAACGTGACGAGCCAAAACAAGAGGACTAATCAATAAACTTGCAGCTACAATCGAAACAATGGTTGATTTTTTCATAAAATGACTCCTTATACCATGTTTTCAAAATCAGCAGTCAAGGCTAGTAGATACAATTTCCTTCACTGCCGTCTGATAAACAAATAACGAAAAAATTTTTAAATACATTCAGGACTTTCAAAAGCTTGAAGCGCTCCACCCCTCTTTCACTTTATAAAACGCCTCTTTTAAAAAGGCAAGATGACTCCCCCTCCTTATTGGAAATATCTGCTCTATTTCTTAAACTTAAATAGAAAGCAAGATCATTGAAGAGGAGAAACAATTAGGAAATTAAACTGTAATACACTATTTTAAAGGCCAATTAGTATCAGATACTGCAAAACATAAACTAGCAAATTACTGATAAATCAAGCCAAACTACTCATCATACTTTTCTAAGACTCACGTTATACTGAAAACACCTCTTAATCAAATAAATCCTATTGACTCTCATTTAACTACAGTCAAAGAGGCTTTCTGAGGGCCTCTTACTATTATTCTTCAGCAAACTACAGCTTCATTCTAACACTATATGTAAGCGCTGTCAATCTATCTTTGTCTATTTTACACAAAATCAAAAAAAAATAAGAACACCACATTGTTCTGTGGTGTTCTTATTAGATTGTAAAGTCTATTCCTGCTTGTCTAAGAGTTTTCAATTAAAAGGAAATGCTAAATCGCATCCATTTACCATCAACAGCTTCAAACTTATAAGCAAACTGATGCTTATCTAAAATTTGCTGAACGATAAAGAGTCCCAGGCCAGTCCCTCCATCTTTCCGATTTCGGCTATAATCTGGTCTGTAAAATGGTTGAAAAATCTGCTGAATCTGAGTCTCATCTAAAACGCGCTCAGCCTGATTTTCAATAACCAAGAGGTGTTCTTCAAGGCGGATTGAGATTTTCCCATTTTTAACGGTGTAGTTAAATGCATTATCGATCAGGTTTTTGATCGCCTTAACCAGGTAGATCTTATTGCCCTTCATATTAGCCTCTTCTAAACTAACTTGGAACTGATAGTGCTTCATGTCTGCCATCAGTTTGTAGGCGCCGAGATTTTCTTCTAGAACCTGCTTCAACGAAAAGACTTCCTCAGTCACCTCTGTTCCCATCTCCATTTTAGAGATAGCTAAGATGGACTGAACCAGAGCAGATTGCTCTTCTAAAATTTCTCGACATTTATGAAGGTAGGTATCTCGATCCTTGAATTCCCCCACACCGTATATCATACCGTCAATCATTCCCATCATACTGGTTATTGGCGTCTTTAACTCATGGGAAGTCATACGAAGGAATTCTGCCTTCTCCCTTTCACTCTCTGCAACCTTTTCATTTTCTACTTTCAACGCTTCCATACTTGTCAGCAGGTTGGCATAAAGGTGATTGATATCCTGGGCGAGTTCAGCGATTTCATCTTTTCCTTTAGCCACACAAACAACATCCGGCGCTAAACTGGTCATCTGACGAGTTGCAGCCGATATATCCTTTATCCGCTGACTAGAGGTCCGGCTGTAAAGATAGGCAGAAAGTCCTCCTAGGCTAAGGGATACGACTAAAACAAAAGGATAGAGATTGAGCAAAATATGACTGGCATCACTGACGGGCTGCAGAGAATATTCTCCCTGCAGGGTCAAGATTTTTCCATCTGATGTTTTAAGCTTCTTACTGATACTTTTATGCTTAGCTGTTCCATCAGCCATGGTAGGAAGGATTGTTAGTTGTAAGGAATCTTGCGTTTCACTTACTTCAACAGTCGGGTAAACGACCTGATCTTTGGCATCTGTCAAATTAAACCAGATTCGATTATTTTTATGACTATAATCAGTGAGAAGAGATTTCATTTCGTCAATCGACTTTCCCTTCATTTGCTGAGTCACTTGTTCAAATTCATGATTTGCTTCTCTACTCTTTACTTGTTCATAATAGATTGGCATAGCAAAATAGAGACTAGCTAGCACTACTGTGACAACGACAAAGATAATCGAACTAGTCAGCAGGAAATTCTTTTTTACAATCTTCACGCCTGATCTCCACCCAATTGATAGCCCATACCAGTAATGGTTGACAAAGGAATTCCAGGAACTTTCTTGCGAATATTCTTGATATGATTGTCCAAGACACGACTATCTAGCTCACTATAGCCCCAAATAGTATTCATAAGCTGGTCTCTTGTCACTAAATGGCCCTTACGTTTAGCAAGAACTTCTAGAATTTCATACTCCTTCTTGGTCAGAGCTAGCTTTTCTCCTTGCCAGAAAATCGTACAATCCTCTAAAACCACGCGCAAATCACCGATGACAATTTCAGAATAAACGGCAGTTCGACGTAAAATATTTTCTATTCTTTTCACCAAAATGAGAGGTGAAAAAGGCTTAGTCACGTAATCGCTGATCAAGTGATTAAAACTCACTAGCTGGGTATATTCATCATCTAGAGCAGTTAAAATCATGACTGGGATCTGCGATGTCTTACGGATTTCCTTGAGGACATCTAAACCACTAACGGATGGCAACATCATATCTAAAATGACTAAATCAAAAGTCTCTTCTTCAAACTGACGTAGAGCCTCTGCGCCATCATAAACAGGCGTAACACTGTAGTTACTTTCTTTTAAAAATTCACATATGACTTGGTTGATAGTAGTATCATCTTCTACGACCAAAATCTTATACATAACGACTCCTTATTACTTCTATTCAAAGCGCAAAGCTTCGATTGGATCAAGCTTGGACGCCTTGACGGCTGGTAGCAATCCAAATACTACCCCTATTATACAACAAAATAGCAAACTTACAAAGACTGAGAAGAGGGAAAGAATGTAAGGATAAGCCAGTGACTGAGTAATAGCAAAACCAGATAGGATTCCAGCCACTACTCCTATAAATCCACCCATCAAGGTCAAGATAACTGCTTCAATTAAAAACTGCTTGAGAATGATTTTTCGTCTTGCTCCCAAAGCCTTCTTAATACCAATTTCACGAGTCCTTTCTGTAACAGAGACTAGCATAATGTTCATAACACCAATCCCTCCAACCAGAAGGGAAATGCTGGCAATACCTGCCAAAAGTACAAAGTTTGATTGGTTCAAATTATCCAATTGGCGTTCAAATTCCTGTAAATTCAGCACCCCAAACATATAATCAGAACTAGGGACTTGTTGATTGAGATAATCTCCAACTTTTTTTGCTACCTTCTTCAGATCATCTGCTTTATAGGTTTGAACTGTCACCTCAGGATTGACATTCAACTCCTCAAAAAGCCTGTGCCATTGTTGGAGTGGAATGTAGGCAACCCGATCAGCTCCCGCTGTCAAGCCACTTTGTTCCGTAGACTCAAAAACACCAATTACCTTGAAAGGACTTCCCTTAACTTCAATGTATTTTCCAATCCCATTTCCATTTGGGAAAAGACTATCATAGAGAGATTTTTCCAGATAAGTAACCTGCTCTTGGTTTTGGAAAGCAGGATCCGAAAAATCTGCACCCTCAACGGTCCGCATTTTCTTGATTTCTGCAATATTTTGAGAAACAGCCTGTACCTTACCAGATGTTTTTTGTTCCAGATGGTAAATCTTGTCATCCGTTCCATAGGTTAAAAGAGCATTTTTAACACCAGGGATTTCTCGAATCTTATTTAGTATATCTTCACCCATGAAAGGGATGTAGCCAGGTTTTTTTGCCTGAGCCTTTTCAGGTATACTAGGGTCAATCACATTTTTCTTGTCATAGACCACTTTGATGGTATTATTACTGCCACCGATCAACTGTCGCTTGGTATTTTCTGTATTTCCTTCGATAATTGAAAAGATAGCAATGATGGCACCGATCCCAATGATAATTCCTAGCATGGTCAGCATTGAGCGCATTTTATGCGATAAAATGGAATTTAGAGCTACAAAAATATCTTCCATAAATGTCTTAATTCCTTTCTACCGCTTTGTGTTCAATATTTCCATCACGTAAAACAACTGTTTTCTTGCACATTTGAGCCACTTCTGGTTCATGGGTAATAATCACAATTGTCTTTCCAGCTTCATTAAACTGCTTAAAAAGTTCCATGATTTGTACGCTGGTCTTGGTATCCAAGGCCCCAGTCGGTTCATCTCCAAGAATAAAACTTGGGTTAGTAACCAAAGCGCGGGCAATGGCTACCCGCTGCTTTTGTCCCCCTGATAATTCCATCGGCTTAAATTCGCTTCGCTCTTCTAAGCCTACCAAACATAACATTTCCATTGCCCGTTCCCGTCTTTCCTTTTTGGGAATCTTCATATAAGTTAAAGGCAATTCCACATTTTGACAAGCTGTTAATTTTGGCATCAGATTGAAGTTCTGAAATACAAAACCAATCTTTTGATTTCGTAAATCTGACAATTGATTGTCTGATAGATTGGATACATCTGTACCTTCAATATGATAAGTTCCAGCATTAGCCTTGTCCAGACATCCAATGATATTCATCAAGGTTGATTTACCAGATCCAGATGGCCCCATAATAGCCAGAAAATCTCCTTCTTCCACATGTAAGTCAATTCCTTTCAAAATCGGAAACTCTTGACTTCCTTGCTGGTAAGACTTATGAATTTCTTTAAGCTTTAACATCTGCTCCTACCTCCATGCCCTCTTTCATACCTGTCTTCACACTAGAGATACTGTCTTCCATCTTCAAACCTTCTGTGATTTCAACAAGCGAACCCTTAAGGGCCTTGGTCTTAACTTCTTGTTTTTTGATCTTTTTGTTTTCAACTTTCCAAACATAAGATTTACCGTTTTCTGTGAACACATAAGATTTATTCACAACAACCTTGCCAGCTTCAGGCGCATTTTCAATAACATTGACATAAGTATGAGAACCAATCAAAGGCATATTTTCGGCTTGGTCTAACTCTACTTTATATGGGTATTTAGCTTGATTTGGATTTTCCTGTTGTTGTTTGTTACCATTTGCTGCTGCATCCGCTGTAAGAGTACCGACTTGGGTTACTGTGCCTGTCCATTTTTTCTTAGGATTTTTACGGTCAACTACTTCAACTTTTTGTCCAACTTGTAATTTCTCACGATCAAATTCACTAACGTTCCCTTTTACAAAAGTCTTGGACTTGTCCATGATTTCGATAAAGTTTTCTTCTTCTTTCTTAGCTTTTGATTGAGTCGGTAAGTCTTCATTCATAGAAGTGATAGTGCCCGCTGTATCTGCTGTTACTGTATCATATTTCATTCGGTCTGATTCAGTTTGAGCTGTTGCCTGAGCTTTTTCTGCTTCTATCTGAGCATTCTTTACTTCATTATCAGCTGAATTCGCATCGCTTAAACTTTGAGCAACTTCATCTTCTGCAGATTTGATCTGCTCTAGTAGAGACTCATCATTATTCGCATTGTATTTTTCACGCAAACTGTTCAAATGGGCTAATTTACGATTATAAGTCTCCCACTTAATTGAGGCATTACTTTGCGCCGTACTAATACTATTAGACTTAGCCTGGGCATCATATTGAGCTGATTGAGCCGTCAGCTCTTGGGACGTTACATAGGAAAAGAGAGGCTGTCCCTGTGTGACAGTGTCGCCATTTTTGACGAATACTTCCTTGACCTCACCTTTTGATGGATCGATCTTAACCTTACTGCTATTATTCGGTGCAACTTCACCAGATAAAACCAAGCTTTTCTTCTTAGCTTCATCCACAGCTTCTTGAACTGTTTTAGAGTCAACTTTGTTGTTAACAACAACAGATTGATTTTGACCTGGCTGCAAAAGGAAGTACCCTCCCACAGCTGCACAAGTCAATAAAGCTACACTACTGATTAAAATAATTTTAGAATTTTTCTTTTTTCCTCGTAACATACTGCCTCCAAGTCTCACGACCACTCATTATTATTCTGCACTTGAATCTGCTGTATCTGTATCTTCTTCATTATCAACTGGAATTTGAACAATATTACCATCTGGCATAGTATATTCTGTCACTTCTTTCCCATCAACCACTTTGTTTTTCTTATCTACAGCATCCTTCTTGTAATCAATTGGCTTGCCATCTAAGGTCTCTGTTTTTTGCTTATCCTTATTTCCACAAGCTGCCAAAAATAAAATTGAGAGTCCTAAGACTGCGATAAGAGTAGCTAATTTTTTAAAGTTCATGATGTTCTCCTTTTTAGTAAGTTATTGGGTTAAAATCTGTTGTAAATGTTTTTATCAACAAAGATAAACAGCTTTTTAACCTTTTTGTTTTGTTTGAACAAATCTATTCTAACAAAGCTATCTAAGACCCTCCTACCTGCCATCTGTTTTTTTTGTGTTTTTTAAACTGATACTATTCTTTTGAATTTTTTGCATATCCTATCATGAAAACCAATCCAAGCTATTTTATGATATAATGACAATATCTTTAATAAACACCAATACGAGGTAAGATTATGACACAAACAGTTTACTTTGGTACCTATACCCGACGGGAGTCAAAAGGTCTTTACAAGGCCGATTTTGACTCAAATAATGGAATTTTGTCAAACTTAGCGCTAGTGGCCGAAGAAGCCAGTCCAACCTATCTTGCATTTGACGCTGCTGATCATCTCTATACTGTGGGGGCTGAAAATGGGCAAGGAGGAATTGCTGCATATGATAAGGATTTCAAGCTTTTAAATCATGTCGTTGAAGAAGGAGCTCCACTCTGTTATGTTGCAGTAGATGAAAAGCGTGATTTGGTATATGGAGCCAACTACCATAAGGGCCAAGTCTTAGTCTACAAGCGTTTATCTGATGGCAGTTTGGAGCTAGCAGATTCAGATACACATGAAGGATCTGGTCCACATGAGAATCAAGCTTCTGCTCATGTTCACTTCACTGACTTAACACCTGATCAATACCTAGTTACATGCGATTTAGGAACTGACCAAGTGGTAACCTATGACCTTTCAGAAGATGGGAAACTGGAAAAATTAGATACTTACACTTGCGCGCCTGGTGCTGGAGCACGCCATCTAGTCTTCCATAATTATTACAAAATGGCATATCTCATTTGTGAACTAAACTCAACGATTGAAGTTCTTATCTATGATGGTGTTGGCCAATTTGACCACCTACAAACTATCTCGACCCTACCTGAAGACTTCACTGGAGCAAATGGTACTGCTGCTATTAGACTTTCTGCAGATGGCAAGTTTCTCTATGGATCAAATCGCGGACATGATTCAATCGCTGTCTATAAAATTCTCAAGGATGGCAGCTTGGAATTAGTCGAAATTACACCAACCAATGGAAAGAATCCACGAGATTTTAATATCACACCTGATCAAAAGTACATTATTGCTGTTCACCAAGATTCTGACAATGCGACAGTTTTCAAACGTGATATAGAAAGCGGTAAATTAACAGAAATCTCTCATGACTTTTATGTTCCTGAATCTGTCTGTGTCACCTTTAAGTAAGCAGATTCCTTGCTTTCTATTTAAAAGTTTGATTAAATTATTACCGTATGAAAAAATGACTAAGGAGCCTGTTATGAATCCCCTAGATTTATTTAACCAAGTAAAAGAAATGATCGAAAAGAAAGATTTCGATGCAGCTAAAAAGTTTGTTGAAGATAATAAAGACAAACTTGGCGAATACCTAGACCAAGCCAAAAAATTAGTAGCTGGAAATGAAATGGCCAGTGACGCTATCGATAAAATCAAAGGTTTGTTTTAAGCAAACTAAAAAAAGCATCCTCATTGAGAGATGCTTTTTTATATATACACAAATTTCAGATACTGGCTAGGCATTTTAAAAAATAGATCCCAGTTTCTATTTAAAAACTGGGACTTCAGTACTAAATATTAATCTGACTTTCTTCTTTTCTTTGCCCTGTAACAAACATGGTAAATGTTGCCTTGCAGACATTTTCTTTTTCTTGATTGCTAATAACCACATCTACTACTCTCGTTTTACGTCCTGGATGAACACAGGTCCCTGAGATAGTAAGCTTATCACCAGCATGTCCTGCTCGCAGGTAGTTAATTGAAGACTGGAGCGTTACTCCATCTAAACCTTGTGATATCAAGACTAGACCAGAAATCTGATCACAGAGAGTAAAAAGGTAGCCACCGTGAGCATTACCATAATAGTTTAGAGAAGACGTCACCACTTCGGTCGTAACAATGACTTGGCCATCCTCCATTTTTTCAATTTCGTAGTTCTCAAATGCTGAAATCGCATCAAAGTGAAAATCTTTCATTTATTTCTCCTCACAATCTGTGTCTTATCATACTACTTTTCATCGATTCAAGCAAGGAAAGTCCCCAAGAAGTCGATAAATACTCTGATTCTAGCTAATCTATTGTCTTTGCTGATTTCTTTTATTAATAAAGCCTTTTAATTCTTCCAATCGTTCTCTTGTTAGCGATTGAGCAAGAAAAGCATCTTCGTTAACATCTTTGGCTTCATTAAATTCATGCATAGGAACATTATCATACTGCTTTACATTTACTGGTATAAGCTTCCCTTCGCCATAAGTTATAATCTCTATATTACTATCACTAAAAAAAGCTCCATAGTAGTCTTCTCGAACTACTACTGTCTGCCCTTTTTCCTCAAGATAGGCATAATGGCTTACTGGAACATAAATTGTAAAAAGAAAGCCAATTATAGGAGAAACTGCCAACAGCAACAAACCTAAAGTAAGAGCAGGATAAAGAACCCATTTGTATCTTTCAATCAATAAATAGAAAGCGAGGAATAAAAAGAGAAAAGCAAGCCACGGACTCAACTGAGGTTTCCACAATATACTGGTGACCAAAAAGAATAAAAGAACCGCTAAAAGTGCCAGATTCCTAGACTTCCATCGATGAGCTACAAGAAGTCCAACAATCAAGAGAATAAGAGCTGGCCACTCTCTACTTAGAATATATAGAAGAAAATAAATCATCTCCCGAGTCTCCCTTTACTTTATTCAAAAATCCCTCAAGTCAAGCTTGAGGGATCCTTACTTCATTCAATCTGAATGAATTATTTTTTCAAGTTGTAGAAAGATTGAAGACCTTTGTATTGAGCAACTTCACCAAGTTGATCTTCGATACGAAGCAATTGGTTGTATTTAGCAATACGGTCTGTACGTGAAAGTGAACCAGTCTTGATTTGACCTGCGTTAGTTGCAACTGCGATGTCAGCGATTGTTGAATCTTCAGTTTCACCTGAACGGTGTGATACAACTGCAGTGTATCCAGCTTCTTTAGCCATTTCAATCGCTTCAAAAGTTTCAGTAAGAGTACCGATTTGGTTAACTTTGATAAGGATTGAGTTAGCAGCACCTTCTTTGATACCACGTGCAAGGTAGTCAGTGTTTGTTACGAAGAAGTCGTCACCAACAAGTTGTACTTTCTTACCAAGACGTTCAGTAAGAGCTTTCCAACCATCCCAGTCATTTTCATCCATACCATCTTCGATAGTGATGATTGGATATTTGTTAACCAACTCTTCAAGGTAGTCGATTTGTTCTGCAGATGTACGAACAGCAGCGCCTTCACCTTCAAATTTAGTGTAGTCGTATACTTTACGTTCTTTATCGTAGAATTCTGATGATGCACAGTCAAATCCGATAAATACATCTTTACCTGGAACATAACCAGCAGCTTCGATAGCAGCGATGATAGTTTCTACACCATCTTCAGTTCCTTCAAAACGAGGAGCGAATCCACCTTCGTCACCAACGGCAGTTTCCAAACCACGAGATTTAAGAATTTTCTTAAGAGCGTGGAAGATTTCAGCACCGTAACGAAGAGCTTCTTTGAATGTTGGAGCACCAACTGGCAAGATCATGAACTCTTGGAATGCGATTGGAGCATCTGAGTGAGATCCACCATTGATGATGTTCATCATTGGAGTTGGAAGAACTTTAGTGTTGAATCCACCAAGGTAGCTGTAAAGAGGGATTTCAAGGTAGTCAGCAGCAGCACGAGCTACAGCGATAGACACACCAAGGATTGCGTTTGCACCCAATTTACCTTTGTTAGGAGTACCGTCAAGAGCGATCATTGCACGGTCGATAGCTTGTTGGTCACGAACATCGTAACCGATGATAGCTTCAGCGATAACATTGTTTACGTTATCAACTGCTTTTTGTGTACCAAGACCACCGTAACGAGATTTGTCGCCATCACGAAGTTCAACTGCTTCGTGTTCACCTGTAGAAGCTCCTGAAGGAACCATTCCACGTCCGAATGCACCTGATTCAGTATAAACTTCTACTTCAAGTGTTGGGTTACCGCGTGAGTCTAGGACTTCGCGAGCGTAAACATCAGTAATAATTGACATTTCTTACTCTCCTTTGAGTTTTTTTATTTACTCTTCTATCATACTCTAAATAAGCGTTTTTTTCAAGAAAAAATCGTCTCTTAACCTTAAAAAATCTAGATTTATCAAGCAACCGCTTACACTTTGCATGCTTTTTCTATTTTTATGAAATATTATGAAAATAAGTATTTTTGCAGCCCCTACGACTTTATGCTATACTAAACCTATGACAGATATTAATAAAGTAATCATGGAGAAAGCCCAAGGGGGTGCCAAACTTAACCCTGATGAGCAACGTAAATTTTTAGGAACTTTTGAGGAACGAGTACTGGCCTCTTGCTCTATTGAGCAAGCAAACACTTCTCTCGTTCGTAGTCACTTCAAAGAAGTACTCAGCAAAATTGTAGAAGAATATCAGCCTGTCCTAGTCAAAATTTCACCAGAAGTGGAGTCTAGCAATCAAATCTTTTATTTGAAAATATCTAAAGATCTTTGTTGTGAGGCAACAATTGTTTCTGGTGATTACCAAACTTCTCCATTTGGACTCATTATCCACAGTGACCATCTTGTCCAGGTAGATGAGAAAGATATGTACCAACAGTTTGCTAGCTTGTTTCAACCAGTAGAAGAACCTGTAAAGGAAAAGCGAACTATCTGGAAAAAGTGGTTTGGATAAGATGACTAATATAGAGAAACTTTTTGCTTTTTTTGATGCAGAAAATCGGCGAGATTGGCAAACCTATCAGACTTTTCTTTCTGATCAAGTTAGCTGGGAATTACATGGTGACACAATCGAAATCATAAGAGGTAAGGCGGACTACCTAACTAAGATTCAAAAAGTCTACCAAAACAATCCCGTCCAGTTTCGTTGCATTTATTATCAGCTTAATCCCGATCTGAATCAGATTGTGACCATCTTAAAAAATGATTTTGGTGACCTGTCTTGTGACATCTTTTTCTTTGAAAATGGCATGATTGTTAAAGAAATTGAATACCTACTAAAAAAAGCGGACTAGCCGCTTTTTTTCATCTTCAGTAGATTCCCAATATTTCTGGCTGTTCGAATCAAATTTTGCTCCGCCTGCTCTAGTATCTTATCTAAACTATCTGCTCGCGCAATAATCGGAAAAGCTGCCTGGATATTCCCAACTGGGAAATCCGGTAAATCATCTTCCAGACTTCCGCAAATCGCCAGTACAGGGATACCTTCAGGTGTTCGTCTTGCGACCCCAACAGGTGCCTTACCCGCCAAAGACTGACGGTCCATTCGTCCTTCGCCAACGACGACCAAGTCCGCTTTTTTAACTCTGTCATCAAAATCCAGTAAATCTAAACAGGTTTCTATACCCGAAACGATTTTTCCTCCAGCAAAAGCAACCAGTCCTGCAGCCATTCCGCCTCCGGCTCCAGCTCCAGCCATATCAATCACCTGAGGATCAACCAACTGATAGAAATCTGCCATAGCTTGATCCACTTGAGAGAATAATAAGGGTGCTAGACCTTTCTGACCTCCGAAAACAATTGTCGCACCACGCTCACCGCAAAGAGGATTGTCAACATCAGTCAAAATCTCAATCTCAACTTCTTTCAAGAAAGCAGGAACCTGCTTAGCTGATATTCGAGCGACCTTTCCCAAAGACGAGCCAATGGGGCGCAATCTATGATTGCCCACATCGAAAAATTCATAGCCCAATCCAGCTGCCAATCCAATTCCACCGTCGTTACTGGCCGAACCTCCAACACCCACTAAAATTTTTCTGACACCGTCTTCAGCTAGGTACAAAATCAATTCTCCCAATCCTTTGGTCTCTATGGCCAAGGGATTTCGTTTTTCATGAGGAATAGAGGCGAGTCCGACCAAGTCAGCCATCTCAAATAGTGCTTGCTGACCGTTCCTAGCATAAGGCATTTTTACTGGCTGGCCAAAAGGGCCAGTCACAGTGTGGTAAAATTCAGTCCAGCCCAAGGCTGATGTCAGCGCAGCCATTGTCCCCTCGCCCCCGTCACCGACCGGCAGCAAGTCAAAGCTAGCATCTGGCAAGGCCTGAGAAAATCCGTTCTGCAGAGCCTGAGCAACCTGAGCAGCTGATAAACTTTCCTTAAAAGAATCTGGTGCAATTAGGATATGCATACTTCTCTCCTATTCTTTTCTATTGTCTAAAAGATCAATAACCCGATAGAGGTTGCGTTCTTGAATCTGGTAAGGAGCCTGCTCGCGCACGATTGGCTTGGCCATAAAGGCAATTCCCATCCCCGCCGCCTGAATCATAGGCAGATCATTGGCACCATCCCCCATAGCAATCGTTTGATTTAATTCTAAATTGTTTTCAGCTGCCCATGCTTTTAGCATGGCAAGCTTGGTATCCTTAGTGACAATCTCTCCTAAGACTCGGCCTGTCAAAAGACCCTGTTGAATTTCCAAACGATTTGCCTTGACATAGTCAATTCCAAGCTGCTCAGCCAGTCTGTCCACCGTCTCATGAAAACCACCTGACACCAAGCCTACTTTATAACCACGTTTATGCAGCTCCTTGACCAAGTCCTCGGCTCCTGGTGTGAAGTGGATCCTTTCAGCAATTCGAGCAAAAATATCCTCTGGCAGACCTTTTAAAAGGGCGACCCGCTCACGTAAGGCAGCTTCAAAGTCCAACTCTCCTCGCATGGCACGCTCGGTAATGGCCGCAACCTGAGCTCCTACACCCGCTTCCTCTCCTAGCAGGTCAATCCCCTCTTCCATGATTAAGGTGCTGTCTACATCCATGACTAACAAGCCTTTGACTGTTTTCATCTCTTACTCCTTCCGACTTATTAATTATCCTCCCTATTGTTTAAATATCATTAAATCTATTTGAACAGCCTTATCTTTCGATTTCATTAGTATTGAAATCCCATAGATTGTTCCACTAGAGTGTTTTAATCTTATTCGACAGGTAGTATCCTCTGGTAGATCATACTTGTTTTTGAGATGTTTGAAGAGCTCAGAGTGATTTTCTGGCTTGTAGATGATATCACGAAGCTCTGTTTCTGCACTCTTAAAAGTCTCTTTCACATCTAAAGATTCAAAATAATTTCTTTGAACAACTAAGTTAAGAATCTCTTCATCAAATAAAGGACTTATCTCTGAGCTGTAAGTTAGTTTGCCGTTAGAATAAGTAACAGGAACACTCTCTTTATTATCCCCTATCTTTATTATATAGTCACCTTTAATGTCAGATTGGGTAGTATCTAATCTAATCTCATAATCTTTCACTTCGTCTCCGTCTTTAATATAAACACTACTTGTATAAAGTTTTAATCCAGTAAAATCCTTTTTCTCTTGTTCTAAAAACTTAAACATCGGTTCAAAAGTGCCTTCAAAATCATACTGTTCTCTTGTTCTGTTTTTTGGAATAGTATAATCATCCAAACGCCAACCATTCATCAATGCTATCGATAAAACGGCTACACCTCCGAGAATAATGAGAGTAATATATTTTTTAATCTTTTTCATTTCTTTTATAGACTTTCCACTTTCATTTGTCCCTCTATTATAACATAAGAGCCTTTTTGCTGAGAATGAAAAAAGTTCCCGAAGGAACTTCTTTTAAAAACGAATATTCTCGCGTGTTTTCTCATAAGATGTAACAAAACGACTTGTTACCCCAGGCTCAACAACTTCGAGAGCTTGAGAAATCACTTCGAATGAACTTTCGTAATCGAATTGATTTTCAAAGATATCCAAAGCTTTATTAAAAGCTTCCTGAATACTTTGATCAAAGGAACGATAACGATTAGAATACTGAAGAAGCTGTTCTGTCAAAGTTGCGTACTGAACGATCTGATAGGTTTCAGTTTCCAAATCATGAATGTCATTTGTAACATTTTCAAGTAACAAATTAACATTGTCAATATTTACGCGCAACTGCTCCAACTCTGTAAGCAAGGCCTCTGTATGATCACTGGCTGTAAAGAAGAGACTTAAGAAACTCTTTGGAATTCCTGGTAAATTGCGTTTTTCCATATAGCGCTTAATTGTGTGAAGCTTGTTGATGTAGATGTTGACTTTTTGACGAGCATTGTCATCATCTTTTTCAATTCTCTCTAAACGCTCACCAAGAGTGATTTGTTCGTCTTCAATTTCTTTCAAGCGCTCTTGAGTTGCTTCAAGTGCTTCCTGAGTTAACGAATAAGCTTGTTTATTTTCAGCTGAGTCTTCTACAGTAGCTAAAACAACTGCCTCTAATGCAGACAATTCACTTTGTAAATCACGAACTTTCTCATCTTCTTCATCAGATAGAAGATACATCTTAGACAAACGATCCAACTCACTTTGAAGGTGTTGGTTGTTTTCTTTTGTGTGTTTCAAATAAGCTGGTAAGTTTTCTTGTAATTTTTCAACAACTTTCTGAGCAGCAATCTCTCGCGTAAAGATGTCATACAAAGCATTGATTTCTTCTTGAATTTGAGTATTTTCATATTGGGCGTTATCCAACTCCAAAGCAGCAATATTCTCATAGTTTTGAGTGATATTAGAATGGAGTTGTGAGAAGCGAGACTCGATATCCGTTTCAACAAAATGATATCCAGCTTCCACCAATTTCCGATAACCAGATTCAAGATCTTCCAGCTGGTCTGGTAAAACTTCTCTTAGTTCAGTGACAATACTTGGCACCTTATCAACAATATGAGTTAAAGCAAGGATATGGTTCTCAGTTTTATCCAAAATATCCGCAGCTTCTACTGGGTCCCCAGAAGAATTAAGGGTAACAAATTGGGAGAACTCTGATTCAATATTTTGCAGTTGCTTTTGAATCTCTTGAACTGCTGGTCCATACTTTTCAGTATCTTCAGCTACTTTAACTTGTAGATTTTCAAACAATTCCAAAGCATGAAGAACACGTCCACTATTTTTTGCTTCTTGCTTTTCTAAATCTGCTAAGGCCTCACGGATTAACTCAATATCTTCTTCAACCAGATTAATCTGACTTTCAATGTTATCAATCGCATGCTTTGCCTTTAGAAAGCGAAAGGAATTGTTATAACCTTCTGCTTCAAAGATATTATTTTCAATATCTGCAAAAGAATTAAGGGAAAGATCGACCCATTTTTGATTCCACTCACGGAAAGTCACCTGACTTTGACCGATGAGATGCATATTCTTAATCGCCTCTACTTCATCATTCACAGGAAGATTATATAGTTTCTCTTTGCGTTCTTCCAAACTATCAAGTAGAGTCTCATTTCTCTTTCTTAGGACAACAGCAGCTACATAAGCAAGAATTAAAGCTACTGCAATCACTATGATTAGAATAATTAGTCCGTTAGACATATAAAACTCCTTCGTATTATTACTTGAGAATAAACATAATGATTATATCATAATTTCATTAGTCTTGTATATAATTTCTTCATTTCTATACATCTAATGTACTGTAAACAGCATTTTCTTCGATAAATTCGCGACGTGGTTCTACCCGATCTCCCATCAGCATATCAAAGATTTTGTCTGCTTCTGCAGCATCGTCAACTGAAACACGCGCCATCAAGCGGTGTTCTGGATCCATGGTTGTTTCCCACAGTTGGTGATCATCCATTTCTCCCAAACCTTTATAACGCTGAATTGTAGGCTTAGAGCGACCTTCACTATACCTAGCTAAGGCTTCTTGAAGTTTTATTTCTTGATCAGCACCTGGCTGAATATATTCTTTTACTTCGCTTCCAACTTTAACACCATAGATAGGTGGCTGAGCGATATAAACATAGCCTGCTTCCAAGACCGGCTTCATATAGCGATAAATCAAAGTCAAAAGCAAGGTACGAATATGAGCTCCATCGACATCGGCATCAGTCATGATAACCAATTTTTGGTAACGACACTTGCTAATATCAAAATCAGCACCAAAACCAGTTCCCATAGCCGTGAAAAGGCTCCGGATTTCCTCATTGGCCAATATTTTATCCATGCTGGCCTTCTCAACATTGAGAATCTTACCTCGAATTGGCAAAATTGCCTGAAATTCACGGTTCCGTCCTGACTTAGCTGAACCTCCAGCTGAGTCTCCCTCTACGATAAAGAGTTCTGTTTCAGCAGGATTATTTGACGAACAATCCGCCAGTTTACCTGGCAAATTCGAAATTTCCAGACCAGATTTCTTACGGGTTACTTCCCGAGCTCGCTTGGCAGCAATTCTTGCTTTAGAAGCTAAAATTCCTTTTTCGACAATCTTCTTAGCAACTGCAGGATTCTCTAAAAGAAAATCTGAGAATGCTTCACTAAATAGACGGTTGGTAATTTTAACAACTTCGCTATTTCCCAGTTTGGTCTTGGTTTGTCCTTCAAACTGAGGATTTGGGTGTTTAACAGAGATAACTGCTGTCAAGCCTTCTCGAACGTCTTCACCTGTGAGATTATCTTCGTTTTCTTTGAGAAGTTTATTCTTCTTAGCATAGTCATTGATGACTCGAGTTAGGGCTGTACGGAAACCTTGCTCATGTGTCCCACCTTCATGTGTGTGGATATTATTAGCAAAACTCATCACTGTTTCATGGTAGCCTGTCGTATACTGCATAGCTACTTCCACGGTTATATCTTCCATTTCTCCATCTGTATAAATAGGATTGTCGAAGATTACTTCCTTATTTTCATTGATGTACTGGACATAACTAGCAATCCCACCTTCGTAATGGTAGTCTTTACTTTGTTCCATACCATCTCGTTTATCAGTAATCGAGATAGACAAGCCTCGGTTGAGAAAGGCAAGTTCTTGGATCCGTTTATTGAGTTTTTCAAAATCAAATTCAACAGTCTCGGTGAAGATTTCTGGGTCTGGCGTAAAATGAACTGTTGTACCTGTCCGATCTGTTTCGCCGATCACTTTCAAATCAGCCACGACCTGACCACGAGTGTATTCTTGGAAGTGAATTTGACCATTTTTATATACTTTAACATCTAGTTGGGTAGATAAAGCATTTACAACAGAAGAACCTACACCGTGAAGACCTCCTGAAACCTTGTAGCCACCACCGCCGAATTTCCCTCCAGCGTGAAGGACCGTAAAGACAGTTTCAACAGCAGGACGGCCAGTTTTTTCTTGGATATCCACTGGAATACCACGTCCATCATCGACAACTGTAATAGAATTGTCTTTTTCGATAAAGACTTGAATATGACTAGCAAAACCAGCCAAGGCTTCGTCAATAGAGTTATCAACGATTTCCCATACCAAATGGTGCAGACCTTCTTTAGAAGTTGATCCAATATACATACCCGGACGCATACGAACTGCTTCAAGTCCTTCAAGGACCTGAATCTGGCTGGCATCATATTCTTGAGATTGGATGTCTTGTTGCTTTTCTTCTGTCATTTTATTCCTTTTCTGTATTTAAATGTAAATAGTTCTTTAGATGTTCCATACTATCAAAAAGATAAGTAGCAAAACCTGCCGCTTGACCAGCCTCTATATCTAATGGGCGATCACCAATAACTATGCAGGAGCTAATCTTGTACTTTTCCTTGAGATAATTCATGGATTCTGGGTCAGGTTTTCTCTTAAAACCATTATCAGCTGTGACAATTTCCGTAAAGAGGGAATCAATTCCTGTTTTAGAGATAATTTCTAAAACCTGATTGTCCCGGTGGGAGACTAAAAAGTTTCTACCACCTTGCTCAATTATGATCTCAAGTAGCTCTTTTGCTCCGTCAAATAAAACAGGATGCTGAAGTTCCTTAGCTTCATTGGCCTTGTAAGACCTCAAAAAATCGTTCACTCCCGGTGCAAACTGTTGTACTGCATAATCCGTTGACACTTTTAAAGCTTGATATACTTCATCATGGCTGGCTTCTATGCCTAATGACGCTAAGGTTCGTACAAAAGCAGCTGTGGAAGTTTCATAATTATCGAGAAGCGTACCGCCTAAATCCCAGATATAATCTTGATAATCCATAGCTTTTATTATACCATATTTTTCCTGAAAAAGCGCTAATATTGGTCAAATATACTGTTAAGAATCCTTTTAATCCAAATAAAAATAAAGAATCAATTTCGCATTTATTTTTTAAACACAAAAACCCACTTATTGATAAATGGGTTTTCTAGTTTATTTTCCAAAAACATCTGTATATAGCATACCCTGGCGTAAGGAATCCGCATCACCACCTAGCTCCTCCACTATGGCATAAGCAAAAGCAAGCGCAGTTGAGGGACCTCGACTTGTAATAAGTTTGCCATCAGTAACCACCGTTTCCTTCAGGTAATTCCCGCTCTTAATGCTCTCCTCAACGCCATTATAACAGGTGAATTTTTTATTCTCCAGTACTCCTGCTTTTTCAAGTGCTATGGGAGCGGCACAGATTGCAGCAATCCACTTATCTTCTACCTGCATCTTAGCTAGAGCTTTCATTAGGTCCTGATCATCTCTAAGATTAGCAGATCCAGGCATTCCACCCGGCAAAACAACCATGTCATAATCATCTAAATTTCCTTGCCACAATCGGTCAGCTTGAACACTGATTCCATGAGAACCTGTCACTACTTGCTCAAATCCAAGAATATGACAGGCAATATTGGCTCGACGCAAAACATCCACAACTGTGAGTGCTTCTATTTCTTCAAAACCATTAGCCAGTATAACAGCAACTTTCGCCATGTATCCTATCCTCCTATTTTAATTTTTTCAGAATAATTTTCTTTCGTCTTCTAGAATATCCTGTCTGTTGCTCTTCTAAAAGATTATTTTGATAACTAACAGAAAGCAAGAGACCTACTCCAATTAGGTTACTGATAATAGAGGAGCCTCCTTGGGAAATAAAGGGCAGGGGAATTCCTGTTAAAGGAAGTAAGCCCGTCACAGCTCCAATATTTTCAAAAATATGAAAAATCAGCATCATAGTGAGCCCAGTAGAAATGTAGGTATAAAATTGATTGTTCGATTTCAGAGTAATCCTTAACATGCGATAAATAAGCAAAAGGTAGAGGGCAATCAGAAAGATAGAGCCCATAAAACCAAAGTCTTCCGCAATTACCGTAAAGATCATATCACTTTCTCGCACCGGCACTAATAAATTGGATACATTAAAACCTTGCCCCCAGATTCCACCGCTACCGATAGCAATCTGGCCCTGAGCTTGTTGATAAGTAGTTGTTTGGGCATATTCAAAAGGATGAAGCCATGCTAAAATCCGATTAATTTGGTAAGTAGGCATGCCTAGATTGTGAAGAAATGCCCTACCACCTTCCCAGGTAAAAATTAGCATAAAAGCTAGAAAAAGTGAAACGCCCGTTAGAAATATAGGAAGAATAATTTTCCAAGAGACTCCAGATAAGAGAACAATTCCTGAAAAAATGGCCATAAAAACAAGAGCCGTCCCCAAGTCACTCTGTAAGGTCAGCAAAATCAAGACTGGCACAGTATAGAGAAAGAGCTCTAAAATCAATAGCCAATCCATTTTGATCGTCCTAATCTTGTCTTTATTTCGTTGGCTGAATTGAACAACTGAACGCGATAAGATCAGAATATAAGAGATTTTCATAAACTCTGACGGCTGGAAGAGAGTCGTACCACCAATAGTTACCCAGTTTTTAGCTCCTGTCGAAGCAACAAGAGACGGGCTATAAAAGACCAGGGGTAGAACCATGAGACCTAAACCGAAAACGTAGAGAAGGGGAGTGATCTTCCAAAGAAATTTGGTGTTAAAAAACATAACGACAAAACTAATCACAATCCCTAAAGCTATCCAAGCAATTTGCTGTCCAACTATTGCCCAGGCACTAGCAGGGTAGTCATGATTCACTGCTATATAAATGGCCATGATGCCAAAAATCAATAAACAAATAACTGGTAAAATTAAACTATAATCCACTCGAGAATCAATCGAGGGTTTAAAATAAGACATACTCACTCCTATCTAGAAAAAATACTGAATAATCAAGCTAGATACTGCAACAACAAACCAAGCAAAGGCACCAGTTAAAAGTGGAGCTGCTCCCGCTTGTTTAAACTGGGCAAAAGAGACCCGAGAGCCTATTCCTGCCAAGGCCATTGCCATCAGCCATTGAGATAGAATTTTTGTAAAGGAAATAAAGGAAGCAGGTAAAACACCCGTACTACTAATCAGAGATGCACAGACAAACCATAAAATAAACCAAGGGAAAATTTTCTTTAAATCTACTTTTTGTTTAGATGACTGGGACTTAATATAGCGAACACCTGCAAAAATGAGACAAGCTGGCACAATCATCAGAGCTCGACTTAATTTAACAATAGTTGCCAAATCACCAGCAGTCTGTCCATAGGTATAACCAGCAGCTACTACAGACGAAGTATCATTGATAGCTGTCCCTGCCCAGGTTCCAAAGGTTTCGGCCGACATCTGCATGACATGCCCAAGAAAAGGGAAAATGAAAACTGCCAAAATATTGAAGAAGAAAATAGTTGAAATCGAAAGAGCAATCTCTTCTTCTTTAGCTTCTAAAATAGGTGAAGCTGCCGCAATAGCAGAACCCCCACAAATAGCCGTTCCAAATCCAATCAACAAGGTTAAGACTCGTCCCATTTCCAAAAAACGGCCTATAAGATAAGCGGATAAAAAGGCTAGTAAAATCGTAAGAATACTGATTTTTAAAGATGATAAGCCTGTTTCAGAAACTTTTGAAATAGACAAACTAAAACCTAGCAAGATAATAGAATACTGTAAGAGTTTCTTACCCGAAAAAACCAAGCCAGAATGAAATTTCTGAGGAATTTTCCAAAAATGATTCAACAGAATACCAAGTAAAATTGCAAATACACTGGAGCCAAACAAAGGAAAAGCTTTGCCCAAAAAAGTAGCAAGCGCAGCTATGGCTAAAGATAAACCCAAACCTGGAATGTATTTTTTAAACATGATTAATCAGAACCTTCTTTTTTTTCAATGTTTCTATTATAGCAAAATTTAGAAACTTGAGTTGAGTGAGTGTTAAAAGTTTTTAAATATTCTTTGATCTCCAAACACAAGTTACTCGTTTTTCTTTTTTACAATCTTTTTCTTAAAATAAAGTCCTATATCTTGTCGAATTTGATGAAAAGAAGACTGCTCAATTGGTGCTGTCTTAGATAAGACTCCTCTGATCTGGCGACTATATCGCTTGGTATAGACACGATTATCCAAGATAAGAACAGCAGATTGCTGTTTGCGATGGCGAACCGTCCGTCCCAAAGCTTGTTTCAAACGTAGAATCGCAACCGGCAAACTATAATCATAAAAGGGGTTCTGCCCTTCTTGTCGAAGTCGTCGATTCATCTTTTGCGTGAAAACATTTTGCGGATTGTCAAAAGGTAGACGTGTAATGATTTGAATCATTTTGTCCTGACTAGAAAAATCCGTTCCTTCCCAGAAACTACCTGTACCTAGTAATATTTGGGCTTCTCCTCGATCAAAACGACGTTTAATGTTACTAGCATCACCATTTTTATACTGAGCTAGATGCTGCAAAGACAAATTTTCTGATACTTCCAACAAGAGCTCCTTAGAAGTAAAGAGAACTAAAATCGGAAGGTTTAGATCATATAAACTTTCAATCCTCTCAAAAATCAATTGGGCATGGTGGGGAAGTGGCAAATCAGCCAAATCTGGAAAGTCTTTATCGACCCAAATTCTCTGCTGGTGATAATTCTTAGCTGGCAAATGATAAAACTGATAGGCTTGAAAGCCAAGTAGCTGAGCTAGATTCACCTTTCGGCTGATTTCTAAGGTTGCAGATATGAAAAAGAGCTGGACCCTTTCAGGCAGAAAATCCTGAAAATTCATTAAAGATAATCTAGCTGCATGAAGACTAGTTACTCGATGTTGTTCGAAATATTCATCTTCCAACCAAAATTGTTCATACCTTTGATCCAAAATCTCGCGCAATTCCGGAAGATAGTGAGCTGGAAGCTCAGACAGATCCTGTCTCAGCTTAAGCAAGGTTTTCTCCCTTACTTCACTCACTCTTTCGTTATGAAAAACTTCCACTAGCTGTGCTAACTCAAACTGCAGACTTTCAAGTAGACGTTGTTCCAGCAGGGAATCCACACGAAGAATTTCTTGCTGAATTGTCTGCAGTAGCTGATTCATCTTGAGAGCTTTCTGAGAAAAGCTTTCTAAAGCCAAAAAGAGCTTCTGAGCTTCATCTACTACTAAAATACGTCCTTCAATCAAACTTTTATCATCTTCTAAACGAGTGAGGAGGTAAGCGTGATTAGTCAATAATACTCTACTCTCCCTTGCTTTTTCCTGTCCAATCTGCCAAAAATCTACACCGTAAAACAAAGATTTTTTGCTCAATTGGCCGTCATGTCCAATCTCCTCAAAAAAAGCTTGATAACGATGAGCTTGACCAATTTCTTCTAAGTCTCCTGTTTTAGTTTCAGTAAGCCAAACTAAAAGCTGCATCTTGCAACGGTTAAGCAAGCGATTATAATCCAAGCGCTCTAAACTCTGGTAAAAAGCATCCAACTTGATATAGGATTTTGGACTTTTTAAACTATGAAAAGCTACTTGAAAAACCTCTTCAATCGCTCTTCCTTCTCCAGTTGCAATTTGATCCTGCAAAATTTTAGTCGGTACACTGACTACGATCTTTTCCTGACAATGTGCCAAAAGAGGTAGCAGATAACCATAGGTCTTTCCTAAGCCAGCCTGGGCTTGTAAGAAATTAGGCAAAGGGTTTTTCATAGCCTCTTCTATGAGAGAAGCAAACTTTTGCTGTTCAGGTCTTTCTTCTAGTCCAAGCAAAGAAATATTTTTAGCAAAATCACTAGATAGACATCTTTCTTTACCAATCTTAGTCTGCTTTCTTAAATAAATGCCGTGACAATCAAACCAATCATCTGCTCTTCCATCTGGCATCTTCTCAAAACAGTCTTCCAGCACCAAGCGAGACTCATAAATCAAGCTATCAGACAAAACAAGAAGGCGTTCTAGTAAGGGCTTGGGTAAACTTTGAATTTTTTCTTGGATTTTTAAAAATAGCAGGGCTGTCGCCATAGCATCTGAAATAGCGGTATGGGCTTGTTCCAAAGGAATTTCTAGTAGTTCACAGAGACTGGATAGCCCATATTTTTCATAAGTTGGAAACACGACTTGAGCCAACTCTACAGTATCGACACGAGGAGACAATAAGTCAAAACCTTCCCAAAAAAGGGATTCTGCTAATAAATTTGCATCGAATTTAACATTATGGGCTACAAAAACTGCATCTTCAATTAGTTCATAGATCTCACGCGCCACCTGAGAAAAATCAGGCGCCTGGCTCAAGCGTTGATCAGACAAACCTGTTAGCTGTTTGATATGTTCTTCTAAAGCCTCATGAGGATTAATATCTGTTTGATAGGTCTGCTTAATCTCTCCATTTTCTAGAATGACAATTCCTACTTGAATAATTTTTGCGGTGCTACCTGTTCCTGTCGCTTCCAAATCGACAATAGCATACTTCATATTTTTTCGTTTCATCTTATCAAAATTATACCATGTTTGCAGTCAAGATGCGAGACTAGAATAATGAAAGCCAGAGAGTACTTAGATGATTTCTAGATTAGGCAATCTAGCTTTAACAAGAGATAGATATTCCATTATTGAGCTTCATTTCTGCTAAAACTTAATTTTTTTGATACACTCATCATAGATAGAGAGGAAAAATCATGAAAGTACATAAAACATTAAATCCTTTAGCTTACGAAAATACCTATTATATAGAAAATGATAGTCATCTGATCCTAGTTGATCCCGGTAGTAACTTTCAAGCAATCCAAAAGAAAATCACTGAAATCGGAAAGCCTATTTCAGCAATTTTACTAACCCATACCCATTATGACCATATCATGAGCCTAGATTTGGTTCGAGAATCATTCGGATATCCTCCAGTCTATGTAGCTGAAAGCGAAGCCAGCTGGCTCTATACACCTGAGTTGAATCTTTCAGGGCTCGATCGCCATAACGATATCGAAACACTTGTCTTGAAACCAGCTGAGCATTTCTTTATTTATTATGAAAAATATGACTTGGATGGTTTCACATTTTATGTTCTACCTACACCAGGACACTCTATCGGAGGGGTCTCACTTGTTTTCCCTGAAGGTCATTTCGTTCTCTCTGGTGATGCCCTCTTTAGAGAATCTATTGGACGCACAGACCTTCCAACTGGAAATTTTGACCAGCTGATTACTGGTATCAAACAAGAATTGCTTCATTTACCAAAGGAATATGATGTCTATCCAGGCCACGGACCGGCTACGACAATTGCCCATGAAAAAATGTTCAATCCATTTTTAAAATAAACGAACAGAATGAAAAGGATTAGCTAAGCTAATCCTTTTGTTTATATCTTCAAGAAACGTCTCATTGAGAAGACAGATCCAATTGAGCCAATAATGATTCCCAAAACAAAGAGAGAGGCAATCATGATTGGAATAAATAATTTAGGTGCAATCATTGAGAGATTTTGTGCCACTAAACCTTTATTGACTGATCGATAGGCAATGTTATATGCAAAATAAACCAGGGCTGCTGGCATAACAGCTCCAAGTAGACCAATCCAGGCACCTTCTAACAAGAAAGGTCCGCGGATATAACTATTTTTTGCTCCTACCAATCGCATAATTTGAATCTCCCGACTCCGAGAAATAATGGTAATCCGAATAGTATTGGAAATCAAGAAGATAGCAATGAATATCAACATACCAGCCAAGATTAAGCCCCAAGTCTGAATAAAGTCAGCCAAAGAGAAAATCCGCTTGGTGTTTGCTCCACCATCTTGTACATCTGAGACCCCGTCGATTTTCTGGGCTTCTTCCTTTACTGAAGAAACATATTTTGGATCGGTTGTCTCAACGATGTAGGCATCATATAGGGGATTTGCGTCACCATCAAAGATTTTCCAATCGCTTCCCATAGTCTCTGTCAATTTTTCGTATTGCTCTTGCTTACTTGAAAAAGTGATTTTTTCAATATGGTCAATTTTTTTCAAAGCATCATAGACTTTATGATAATTTTCATTATCAACAGTCTGACCTTCTTTAACAACCGTCATACTATTGTCTTCAATGTCTTTACGAACATAAACCATCACTCGAACATTGTTTTTCAAGTCATTGGCTAATTTTGTCGTATTCAAAATAACCGAAACAAAAATAGCAACCAAACTAAGAGTAATCATTACCGTACTGATTGCGGCTACCGTCATCCAACCATTTCGCTTCAAACTTTTTAGCGACTCTATCAAATGACGGAAAAATCTACTAATCATCGTATCCGTATTCTCCTTCCGCTTCATCACGTACCACACGGCCATTTTCAATCGCAATGACGCGATGGCGTAAAGTATTTACAATTTGGCTATTGTGGGTCGCCATTAGAACTGTTGTACCTTGCAGGTTAATCCGCTCTAATAAGTTCATAATTTCCCAAGAGTTATCTGGGTCCAAGTTCCCAGTTGGCTCGTCAGCAATCAAAACCTTAGGGTTATTGACAATTGCACGAGCGATAGCAATCCGCTGTTGCTCTCCCCCAGAAAGTTCGTTAGGGAAAGAACGGACCTTATGCTTAAGTCCTACTAGGTCTAATACTTCCATAACCCGTTTCTTAATGTGACTTCTGCGTTCACCAATTACTTCCATGGCATAAGCAATATTTTCATATACTGTCTTCTTTGGAAGCAGTTTATAGTCTTGGAAGACTACTCCTACTTTACGGCGAAGCATTGGTACGTCACGTTTTTTTATCTTAGCCAAATTGAAGCCAGCAACTGTCAACGCACCCTTATCAAGTGCAACTTCACGGTAGAGCAAGCGAATAAAAGTTGATTTCCCTGCACCTGAGGGTCCTACAATATAGGCAAACTCCCCTGGCTCTACTTTTACCGTCACACCTCGCAAGGCTGTTGTTCCGTTGTCGTATTTTTTGACAACATCTCTCATTTCAATAATAGACATTTATTACTAAAATTCCCTTCTGTTAGTTGAGACGCCATTTTAAATAAGCATCGATGAAGCCATCTAAATCGCCGTCCATTACCTTATCAACCTGGGCCACTTCATAACTGGTCCGGTGGTCTTTAACCATAGTATAAGGTGTAAAGACGTAAGAGCGAATTTGGCTTCCCCACGAAATTTCTTTTTTATCGCCCTTTAATGAGTCAACTTCAGCTGCCTTTTTCTCTTGTTCAAGTTGATACAGCTTAGCCTGAAGCATCTTCATTGCACGATCACGGTTTCCATACTGAGTCCGATCAACGGTAGACTGCACCACAATTCCAGTAGGAATATGCGTCAGTCGCACACCAGTAGAAACCTTATTGACGTTCTGACCACCAGCTCCGCCCGAACGGAAGGTGTCCATCTTAATATCGTCTTCTCGAATTTCTACCTCAATGGTATCATCCAATTCAGGCATAACCTCTACGGAAGTAAAGGACGTATGGCGACGTTTAGCTGAGTCAAATGGAGAAATTCGAACTAAACGGTGAACTCCCATTTCCGACTTAAGCAGACCATAGGCATGCGGCCCCTCAAAAGAAAGAGTGACTGATTTAATACCAGCTTCATCACCTGCCTGATAGTCTAGAACCTCTACCTTGAAGCCCTTGGCATTGCCAAAACGTGTATACATACGGAGCAGCATGTCTCCCCAATCCTGAGCCTCTGTACCTCCAGAGCCTGGATGAATCTCGAGAATCGCATTATTATTATCATATGGTTCAGACAAAAGCAAAGTCATTTCATAGCTGGTCATCATTTTCTCGAGTTCTGCCAGCTTTTCCTCTAACTCCTCTTGAACCGAATCGTCCTCAGCTAGAAAATCAAGCAAAATTTCTGATTCATCAAAAAGATCCGTCATCTGGTGGAAATTTTCATAGGTTTGTTTGAGTTCATTTAATTCCTGAGATGTCTTTTGAGCGGCAATATTATCATCCCAAAAGTCAGGTTCTGTCATCTTATTTTCTAAGATGGCGATTTCTTCTTCCAGACCTTCTAAGTCAAAGAGACCCCCTGAAAGAAGCTAATTTTTCACGATTTGCGTCAATCTTTTGACGAATTTCTGAAATATCCATAACTACCTCTTTTCACATATCGTTTAATTATACCATACTTATACACGTTTGACTATTTTTTGAAATAAAATTCAAGAAGTCCAGAATCCAGTGTATGATACTTTTTAATGAATAGCAAGTCAAGGGACTCCTTGTTACAAAATTGTTAGAAAAGTAAATTTTACGACATGAAAAAGGTCTATTCTTTTCCTAATATCTTAACCACTCTACTTTGAATATCCCTTAAAATCAGCTCTGCAAAACTAATTAAACTTATATATGTTCATGTAAACAATTTTGTGCTAGACTAAAACCATGACAAGAATCGGATTTATGAGCGACCTCCATCTGGACTCCAATCAGTTTGGACACTTTGAACTAGAGACACTTAAGGAGGTTTTAAAAAAAGAGAGAATTGACCATCTTCACATTGCAGGGGATTTATCTAATGATCTAGCCCATATTAGTTTGCCCTTTATTGAAGACTTGATGCAAGAACTTCCCACCTCTTTTAATCTCGGCAACCACGATATGCTGGGACTTTCTGAGCAAGAGATTTCTAACTATGATTTTCAGGTCCAACAGTTTGGTCAGACCAAACTCGTTAGCTTTTCTGGCTGGTATGATTACAGCTTTGTTCCAGAAAAAAGCAAGGAAGAGCACCTGAGAACAAAAAATAACTTCTGGTTTGATCGTAGATTAGATCGGGAACTGGACGATCCTAGCCTTACAGCTCATAGCCTCCTCCAGCTAGAAAAACTACTTGCTTCTTTGGATGGTCCCATTATTATTGCTCTGCATTTTGTCCCTCATCAAGAATTTCTTTATGACCACCCATATTTCCAACGCTTCAACGCCTTCCTAGGTAGCCAAGCTTTTCACCAGCTCTTTGTCAAATATGGGGTGAAAGATGTCGTTTTTGGCCATCTTCATCATCGTCACCATAGCCGAGTCATTGATGGTGTTCGCTATCACATGCGTCCTTTGGGCTATGTTCGTGAATGGAAACTGACTCAAAACTTTTTTAATGACTTTCCTCAGTATAAGATTTCACAGATGTATCGTCTTCACAAGCGTTATAACACAATTAAAGATTTAGAAGAATTTCTTGACTATAAGAAAAAACACCTGGCAGATGAACTGCGAGATGCCTTGACAATTCTTGATACCAAATCATAAAGACTTAAACAAAAGCAGCCCTTGAAGAGCTGCTTTTAATATTTAAATTCTAAAGAAACCCACTTCTTTTCAAGCCCTCTTAAGCCGACCTTTTTCTTCTAAAAAGTTTTCTTTTGAAAATATTTCTTTTAAATAATTCGTCAAAGAGAAGCAAGGCCAGAATCAGAATAAAAGAGACCAAAGAATAGTTTATCAAGAGGTTGTCCCCACTGATAAAAGGAGGTCTAGCTAGAAGGCCATAATTTCCTCCTGTCATTTGATTGACCCCTATCAAGAAGAGATTTAACATCAAGGTATAGGCAATAATCTCGGACTTTTTTAGTAAACGTTTATCATAATGATTAAATAGATAAATCAAAGAATTAACTAAAAGTGCATAATGACCAATCAAAAATGAAAAGCTTGTAATATGTGGAAAGTCATAAGGATCAAATACAGGGTAACCCAAGGCAAAAATAGCACCACTAGCTCCAAGTAAAGCAAAATACTGCTTTATCTTCCATTTATCTGGTAAGAAAATCATGGCAAACATGGCTAGTCTACAATGATAAAGAGGAAGACTGTTGGCCAAAGGAAGACGGAAACCGATATACCAAGCATAAAGAGCCAAAAGCTGAACAAACTGAATCCACTTAAACGCCTTAACAAAGCCTGGATTATCGTGATATTTTACTGCACCATAAATGGATAAGGCGACAAGAGAAATCATCAAAGCATAGGCAAGAGCCGAGATCAAAGGCGGAGCTGTCTGATTTGTCGTTAAAAATGGAAGCATCTCATTCTCTCCAATCTTTTAAAAGGAATATTCTGTTTTCCTGAGCTTCTTTTAAGCGTTTAAAAAGAAGGGAAAAACCACACAGAGCTACAACTAATACTGTAGATACTAAGAGGAAATTTCCTAACATACCATAGTCACCAACTAAAGGAGGATTTTTGAGGAATCCATAGTCTCCACCAGTTAGCTGATTCACAAGGAAAATGACAGCATTCATGCCAAAAGTTATTTCAATAATCCGACGATTGGATAAAATTTTATAGTCGTACTCATTCATCAAATAAACAATAGAGTTTCCCAAAAGAGCCAAATGCCCAACTAAATAAGAAAATAAGGTAATATGCGGAAGCGGGTAAGGATCAAAAATTGGGTGAAGCAAGGCACAAATCGGTCCAAATACCCCCAATAAGGCAAAGTATTGTTTATAAGATGTTCTCCTTGGCAAGAGCAAGACTGCAAACATAGCAATCCGACAATGGTAGAAAGGCAAACTCTCAGTCAAGGGAGCCTGAGTAGCCATGTACCAACCATACAAAAGAACCAATTGGACAATCTGCAGTCCTTGAAAAATTCTTTGAAAGCTTTTTTGTTTGTAAAATCTACTTGCGCTATAGATCACAATAAATAAAGCAAGTAGCATGAGCACTAATCCCAGAGGTGTTAATACGGGCGGTTCTGTTTTTTGACTTGTAAAAAAATCTCCCATTCTCATCTCCTATTTTTAAAATTAATAATAAAGTATTTAATAGTCTTTGACTAATTTTTCAACTAATCCAAATACTGTTCTCTGTCTCCTTGATAAATCTCCCAAAGGATTTCCAACTGTTCTTTTGTAGTCCTCTTAGAAGATAATTCTGGTAAAGATTGAATATCAAAGAAGGCTAACTCTTCTATTTCTGCATTAGGCTGAAAATCTCCATCCTCTATCTGACACTCAAAGACCAGTTTAGCATATTGCTTACTCTGAAATTGAAATTTATTAGTATCAAAGATTGCAAGCAGACGAGAAACTGAAACATTAAATCCCGTTTCTTCTTGGACTTCCTTGACGATATTTTCCTTAGGAGATAGGCCGACTTCACAAAAGCCGCCAGGTAAAGCCCAAGTATTCTCATTTTTCCCCTTGACCAAACAGACTTTTCCGTCTCGAACCAGTACAGCTCGGACATCAATCAAGGGAGTGGCGTAAAAATCCGTTGGGCGCAACAGCTCTGTCAATTCTTTCCCATCCAAATCTGACCAATCAGCCAGGAGGTGTCCCAAAAGCTGACGGAGTTCTAAGTAACGCTCTTGATCAAATTCATCACGACTAAATGCCAGTCCTGTCTCTGTAATAGAAAGGAGACGTTGAATGATTTTTGCAGCTTCTTTAGTTTCCATCTTCCAAGTCCTCTACCAGCTTCGCCAGATTCATGGAATTGCTGCCTTTGAGAAGGATTTGGTCGGCAGGAGTCAGCTTCTCTCTGACAGCTTTGGTCAGCTGTTCAAACTGGTCTTTCTCGTCATTTTTGATAAAGTAATGGACTCTTCCTGGCGGGTAGATTTCCTTGGCATAGTCATAGAGGGCTTCCATGTCCTGTCCATAGAGGAAAAGGTCGGTCACAATTTCTGGATTGAGACTGGTAATCATAGAGCCGTGCATAGACTTAGAGTCCGCTCCCAGCTCTTTCATATCCGCCAGCACTGCCAATTTTCGTCCGCCTGGATTAGCCGGAATGATCGAGAAAGTCTCAAGAATCAAGCGCATAGCTGTTGGATTGGCATTGTAGACATCCGATAAAATATCTGCGCCATTAGCAGCTTTCTTCCATTCTGTTCGATTGCGGGTCAGCTCCAGCTTAGAAAAAGCCTGTGCAATAGCTGTCTCAGATACACCCTCCTGCAGAGCTGCATAGGCCGCAATCATGGCGTTGGTTGCATTGTACTTACCAGTCACAGGCAGGTCAATCCTTTGCTCTAAAAAGTTGCATTCAAAACTCAAACTGTCCTTGCGCTCTTCCAGACGCGTCAGGAAGATATCTGCATCAGGACCAAAGCGAACCAGTTTGCAATCTGCTGGCAGAAATTCATTGACAATCTTATCAACTGGAACAATCAAGAGACCATTTTCTCTTAGACCGTCCGCAATCTGCATCTTGCCTTGGGCAATCTCAGCTCGACTGCCGAAGAATTCCAGATGGGCTTCTCCAACCAGAGTTACAATAGCCGTCTTAGGTTTGGCCAGTTCAGACAGGAGATGGATATCGCCCAAGTGGTCCTGCCCCATTTCCAAGACAAGTTTCTCTGTATCTTCAGGCATATGAAGAACCGTATAAGGCAGGCCGATTTCGTTATTGTAATTACCTTGTGTCTTATAGGTCTTGTAGCTGGTTGCTAGTAGCTGAGCCAGCATGTCCTTGGTCGTCGTTTTACCATTGGAACCTGTCACTGCCAGCACGTCCACCTGCATCTTTTCCAGATAATATTGGGCCAAGCGCTGAAAGGCTGTTAGGACATCGTCAACTAAGATATACGGACCCTCTGCCACTGGACGCTCAGATAGGGTGGCAACAGCTCCCTGAGCAAAGGCTGTTGCGATAAAGTCATGGCCGTCACGTGCTCCCTTGAGGGGCACAAAAAGGTCACCTGACTCAATCAAACGGCTGTCAAACTCAGCATTTCTAAGTGCGACATTTTCAAACTGAGTCACATCATTTTTCGCAGATAGGACTTCTGCGATTTCATATAAATCTAATTTCATACTTCTTCCTCGTTTTTCGGTTTGCTCGCAAAAAGAAAGGACCGAAAATTTTCAGCCCCTCTATTATATCATATTTTAGAGAAGATGCGCCTCTCTCTTGGCAAACGCCTCTTCAGCAAGTCTGACTAACTTCTCAATCAAGTCAGGATAGGCTAACCCCATATTTTCCCAGAGTAGTGGATACATTGACCACTGGGTAAAACCTGGCATAGTGTTGAGCTCGTTGAGAAAGACCTGACCATCTTCTGTGTAGAAAAAATCACAGCGAGATAGTCCTAAACCACCAATAGCACGAAAAGCTGTCTCGGCATTTTGACGCATAGTATTCACAACACCTTCAGGAAGCTGAGCTGGGATTGCCATGGTGATTTTATTGTCAATATATTTGGCTTGATAGTCATAGAAAGCCACGTCCTTAACAACTTCCCCTGGAAGACTGCTTTTGACATCAGCGTTACCAAGAAGTCCGACCTCAATCTCACGAGCTGTTACACCTTGCTCGACTAGTACCCGACTATCGTATTTAAAGGCCAGTTCCAGAGAAGCACGCAGTTCTTCCTGATTATCAGATTTTGAAATGCCGACACTGGAGCCCATATTAGAAGGTTTGGTAAAGACTGGATAGGACAATTTCTCTTCGATTTCCTGGATTTTTTGCTCTAGATCCTCACCATCAACCACCGCTACATAAGGTACTTGAGCAATACCTGCTGATTCCAGAACTCGCTTGGTCGTGATTTTATCCATGGCCAGGCTAGAAGATAGAATATTACAGCCGACATAAGGCATTTTGAGGACTTCTAGGAAGCCTTGAATCGAGCCATCTTCGCCCATGGGACCATGCAGGACTGGAAAGACCACTGCTCCATCTTCGTAAATATCGCTTGGCTTAATCTTCCGAGACATGTCCACTGTGGCATTGGTCATCAGCTTTTCATCAGCTACTGGCTTTGCTTCAAATTCCTGAGTCTTGATAAAGTCGCCCTCTTTCGTGATGAAGTATGTTTTTACAGAAAATAGATCATAATTGATAGCCCGCATAACACTTTCTGCCGACAAGACTGATACTTCCCGCTCTGCACTACGACCACCGTACAACAAAATTAAACTTTTCTTTGCCATCTCGTCTATCCTATTCTTTAAAGATTTTATACTTGAGATTGATTCTCTTTAGACCGTTTTAGTATATCATAATTCCGATTTTTTTTGAATAGAAAAAAGATTCTTCAAAAATAGAAGAATCCTTATTTTTATAATTCTGTCCGATTTTCGATTGCACGAATCAAGGTTACCTCATCTGCATACTCAATGTCGGAGCCAACTGCTAAACCACGCGCTAGTCGAGTAACTTTAATGCCAGCAGGTTTCAAGACTCTTGATATATACATAGAGGTTGCTTCTCCGTCTGCTGTCGCATTGGTCGCAACAATAACTTCTGTCACCTCACTATCCATCAGACGAATAATCAAGCTTTTAAGATTGATATCATCCGGTCCAATACCGTTCATAGGTGAAATCAAGCCATGCAGGACATGATAAAGCCCGTGGTATTCTTGAATATTTTCCATGGCTGAGACATCTCTACTATCCTCAACAATTAAGATTGTAGATTGATCACGCGATTCGTCTCGACAAATAGCGCAGGGATCTTCATCCGTCAGATTACCACAAATTGAGCAGTAACTTAGTTCACGCTTAGCTGCCAAAAGATTTTTAGCAAATTCGTTGACATCATCATCACTCATTCCAATGGTGTAAAAGGCTAAACGTGTAGCTGTCTTGATACCGATACCAGGCAGTTTTGAGAAACTATCAATGAGCTTAGCGATAGGGGTTGGATATAACATAGCATCCTTTCTAATTCATAGGGTGTAGTTGATTATATAGATTGATAATATCCCGAGTAACGCTGTGGCTAACCGTTGATGATAGATTGGTATTATGTGGGAAAACAACCGCCACTGCGATCTTAGGATTATCACTTGGTGCATAGGCTACAACATTAGTGTTGATAGCCTGCTGACCATTATTAACAAAGGTTTCAGCCGTTCCTGTCTTGGCACTGATTGGAACTGACTCACCTTGAGAAATAGTTCTACCTGTCGTAAAACCACTTCCTCCGTGAACAACTTGGTAGAAACCTTCCTTGATCAATTTCATATTCTCTTCAGAAATGTTTACTTGATTCAAAACCTTGGTTTCTTTCTTTTCAATCAAGTCTCCCAAGCCACCATTTTTGTCGTTAGCATAAATACCTTCAACTAAATGCGGGGCAACCCGTTTACCATTATTCGCGACTGTAGCTGCATACTGAGCTAATTGCAAAGGTGTGTAGTTATCAAACTGACCAAAAGCATTGGTCAAGTAGTTAGCAAAAGTGAACTCTTTAGGGGTATAGCCTTGAGATTCAGTTGGAAGGTCCACTCCCGTTTTAGCACCCAAACCATATTCTGCAAAAGTCTCTCTCAGTTTTTCCATGGAAGAGTCTAAATTCTTCAAATCCACTCCCATATTCGGAGTATAAGGTGTCCCCATCATCTTGAGGGCAACTTGCACCATATAAGTATTTGATGAGTACTCCAAGGCTTCCACAGCTGTAATATCGCGATTACCATAGCTAGTAAACCATGATGTAATCGATGATGAGTCCTGACCGAAGACTATTGGTTGGTCCGTCAAGGTCTGATTGCCTGAGATAGCATTATTAGCCCAGCCTGCTGTCAAAGTGGCCGCCTTAACTACTGATCCTGGTACCACGATATCTGTCACAGTTCCCAAAGAGTTTGAGCTGACATTTCCTGATTTCAAATCATGCTTAACTCCGGCCATAGCAAGAATAGCTCCAGTGTCCGGGTTCATGACAACAGCATAGGCTCCTTCAGAATAAGTGGCATTCCCTGCTGTTAATTCCGCGACAAAAGCGTTTTTTAGAATCTCATCTACACCATTTTGAAAAGCCATTTCTACAGTCAGCTTGAGATTTTTTCCCTTGCTTCCTTCAGAAATTGTGTCAATACTTTCCATGTTCCCGTTCTTGTCCAGGTGGATTTCCTTAATCGCCCGTTCTCCTTGTAGAACCGACTCATATTCTTTTTCAAGATAAGAGGTTCCCACACGGTCTTTCAAAGAATAGCCCTTCTTCAAATAGGCATCTACTTCCTCAGCGGGAATACCTGCTTTTTCACTTGAAACACTACCAATAATAGAAGCCAAGGGAGTATCCAAGACCTTGCGCTCCCAGGCAGTTGAAATACTAATTCCAGTTAATTCCTTGCCACTAGACGCAATTAGAGCCACTTGTTCTGTTGATAAATCGTCCGTACGAATATTTCCCGTCTCGAAATTAGCAATCTCATTCATCTGACTAAAGAGAAAAATAGCCTTTTTTTCCTGATCACTATAGTTAAGACTAGACACATCCACGCTCTCTACAGCGTTGTTGTAAATCTTTGATTCAGACAAGCGATTTCCATCTGAGTCAAACTTCTTCTTCTTCGGTAGCTTGGCAACTACTTCTTGGTAAATCTCTGGATCCGCTAGATAATAATCAGCAATCTGGCGCTTTCTTAAGTCTACATCTGTCACATCCACATAATCAAGTAACTTATTGGCAGTCTCTTTGATATCGGCAGCAGTCATCTTATTACTGCGAGTAAAGGAAACAACTTGTTTGGTTGCATTTTCAACCAAAGGCTTCCCAGATGCGTCATAAATTTGCCCACGAACCGAGCTTAGTTTTATCTTTGTTTGGCTAGCAGTTGCTAATTTTTTAGTATAAAAATCTTGGTTGAGGACTTGCATATAAGCCAGACGGCCAATCAAAGTCACAAATAATATAATCACCATTCCAAATAGGAGATTTAAGCGTCTCGGAATAGAATGGCTATCAAATTTTCTTTCTTTCTTAGACATATTTTCTCTCATTCTAGTAAAAGTTTCTTCTATTCTACCACAAAAAGATAAAAAATAATCTGGGAAAGAAGCCCAGATTATAAGAGGAATGTCTCCTGATGGAGGAGAATCTTATCATTGGAAAAGGGGTAAATTCGCTTGGCTTCTTTCCAATTTTATAAGTTTTAAATGATTCCTCAAAGTAGCTCAGTGCCAGTCGGATCTTGCTTAATTTTTCCTGCCTTCATCAGACCACCCAGAGCTTTTTTGAACTGTCCCTTAGAAATACCAAAAGTGGCTTTGATATCTTCTGGTAAGGATTTGTCATTCAAAGTCATAAAGCCACCGTTGCTTTCTAGGTAGGTCAGAATCATCTGGGCATCATTTTCCAGCATCTCAAAAGAGCGAGGTTTAAGAGAAAGATTAAGAGTACGGTCTACTTCACGGAAACCAATGACCCGCGCATCTAAGACCTGCCCCAAACGTGGCTCTGTATAACGCTCACTTGGATGGATAAAACCCAGCATATTATTCTCCGGAAGGTAAACAAAGGTACCTGAAAGCTTCAGGCGATAGACAATAGCTGGCCAATTTTGATTTTGCATATTGTTATAGGCCGGACGAGCCAAACGTTGGAAGTCTTCCTGATAGGCCAGATTAGCCCAGATTCGGTCTTTCTTGTCTACACTCAGGCGTACATAGAGCTTATCACCCTTTTTGGGCCAAAGTTCCTTCAACTCAGGTAAAATATCCAGTGATACAACAATTTCCTTATCAGGAAGTCCAGTATCGACAAAGACACCCAAGTCCTTACGCACTTCAGTCACTGTTCCCCAGCCAAAGCTTTCTTGGGTTGCTGTTACATCTAGAGTTGTCAGGCGTAATTTTTGCTTCATATCAGTGTAGGCAAATCCCTTAACGGACTCGCCCAGCTGATGCTCGCCTTCTTCCTTAGCTAGGGCGTAGGTCTGGCCATCCTTCTGGACAAAGTAAAAACGATCGTTTTCATCTATAACCAAGCCCACAATATAATTAGCAAGATTTGTATTCATTGATTCCTTCTTCTACCTTGCTTTTTTTGAAGGGCAAGGATATTTATGTTAAAACAACTCAGTCAGCAGTGCCAACTGAGTGTTCATTTGATAAAATTTTAAACTTCTAATAGTTCTTTTTCTTTGTGCGCAGTCATTTCATCAATATGCTTGACGGCGTCATCTGTTACTTTTTGAATATCTTTTTCTAAAGTCTTCAATTCGTCTTCAGTGATTTCTTTTGCTTTTTCTTGCTTCTTAGCTTCATCCATAGCATCACGACGGATATTTCGAATCGCAATCTTAGCGTTTTCGCCAATTTTTTTCACTTCTTTAGCCAGGTCGCGACGAGTTTCCTCTGTCAAAGCAGGAATAACCAAACGGATAACAGAGCCATCACTAGCTGGTGTAATACCAAGATCAGACGCATTAATAGCACGTTCGATATCTTTAAGAGAAGATTTATCAAAAGGTGTCACCAAAAGAACACGAGCTTCAGGAATAGTAATTGAAGCAATTTGGTTGAGCGGAGTCTCTACACCATAGTATTCAACACTGATACGGTCTAACAAACTTGCGTTTGCACGACCCGCACGGACAGCTCCAAATTCACGCGCCAAACTTTGATGCGAATGACTCATTCTTTCTTTTGCTTTTTCTACAATTGCATTTGCCATAAGTTTTTTATCTCCAATTTCTTATAAATTATTTGATACTGTTGTCCCGATTTGCTCTCCAAAGACAACACGTTTGATATTTCCGGCTTCGTTCATGTTAAAGACAACTAAATCGATATCGTTGTCCATTGAAAGGGTAGAAGCTGTAGAATCCATGATTCGCAATCCCTTGCTGATGACATCACGGTGAGTTAATTCGTCAAACTTAACAGCAGTCTTATCTTTCTTAGGATCCGCATTGTAGACCCCATCAACACCATTCTTAGCCATCAAAATTGCATCTGCCTCAATTTCTGCAGCACGAAGGGCGGCTGTTGTATCGGTTGAAAAGTAGGGTGATCCAATACCAGCTCCAAAAATAACAATACGTCCTTTTTGTAAATGACGGAGTGCACGGCCTCGAATGTACGGCTCTGCAACTTGTTGCATGGCAATTGCAGTCTGAACGCGAGTATCAACTCCTACTCTCTGTAAAGAGTCAGCCATGACCAAAGCGTTCATAACAGTCCCCAGCATACCAGTATAGTCAGCTTGTACACGATCCATTCCAGCTTCGGCAGCCGGTTCTCCACGCCAGAGATTACCACCACCGATAACAAGAGCAATTTCGATTCCTAAATCGTGAACTTCCTTGATCTCTTCAGCCATTTTTTGAACGGTCTGAATATTGATACCAACACCTTTATCACCAGCAAGAGCTTCGCCGGACAACTTGATTAGAATACGTTTATACTTGGGTTCTACCATTTTTACACTCCTTATTTTATCTGTACTATTTTACCACATTTTATGATTTTTATATAGTTAAATCTTTTAAAATTTTCTTTTTTGATAAATCGGCATCCCGCTCAATCAGTAGCAAAGAAAAAGTAGCCTTATCAAGGGATAAGACTAGCTTAATTCAAGAGATAAACAAATATGTTAGATGATTTTTTCCTTAAGAAGGATATTGGCGAATAGCTTCTATCATTTCTTGGTATTTGTCAGTGGCAAAAATTCTTTCCGTAATTCCTTCTGTCTGAGTAGTCTCAAAAGCAAAAATCGGCTTTCCTTGCTTTTCGATCATCTCTAAAAAATCTAGAAACTTGTGGTCATGATTAATGTCTAGATAAAGATCGCAAGCCACACCTAACTGCTTCAACGGAATCGGTAGAACCAAGCGGTGCAGGCGAACATTCTCGTAAGACAAAAGACTGATCAAACGATCTGACATATCTGAGTAAGCGGCGATATGGAAAAGACAATCTGGCAAAGCTTGAATCAATTCTTTGATGCGCTCCAAAGAGTCACTATTGGTCAAGGTCAATAATTCTTTCTTGTAGACTTGGTCTAGATCTTGACCATGCTTTTCTACACCTTTCAGAGCTTTGCTCGCAATGATAGCTGTCCAATCAAGGTCATTATAAAACCACCAAACTTCCCTCAGTCTCATATTTGTTAGAAGGTTCCATGGTTTTAGAGCGGAAATATAGTGAACAATAGCTGGCAGAGGAGACAGAGGAATGTCGAAGACAAAATCATGTCCATACTGAGCAGCTCCCATATCAAAACCAATTTGGAAATTATAGCTATCCTCTAGCTCTAAGTACTGCTCCTTAAAGAGCATATTTAAAATACTCTGATCTCCTTCTAAGACCCTTTCAATTTCCCTGTCAGTCAGCTCAACTAATTGCTGAGAAATATTTTCCCTCCGCCAACGTTCGTTATTTATAAGCATGACTCCAGAATTAAAGCCAATCCCCAAACCAAAGGTAGCTCTTACTGCTGCAATATAGTAACCTTCCAGATCCAAATCAAATAAGTGATCCAAGTTTTGAGTGACAACCAAGTCGCAATCAAGGTAAAGAGCTCGATCAGCCTTCACATACTCTGGAATAAAATAACGAGCATAGGCCATGTAGTTAATATGAGAGTAGGTTGATTCTTCCCACTTCATCCTTAAATCATCTCGTAAAAGCTTGATATCAAGTAAATTATTTCCTGTCCCTTTTACTTTTTTTCGAGTATTAATGAACCATTCTTGTGGTATATCTTGATTAAAAACATAGATAAGCAGATCTTCATGGTAGCAACATAAAGATTTTATAGTTGTCTCAATTTGACGAATATAACCATAATCTCCTGCTAAAACAATACTTTTCATCTAATTCATCATTCCCCTATTTGCTAGTCTTATTATAGTATCTACATTATAGCGAATTCGCTTGTTTAATTCAAACACTCCATAAGTACACGGAGCTTTCAACAAATTTTGCCTTGATTGAAGTAAGATACCTCAACAACCTTTCTATTCATCCTAATTTAAGTATGAAATCTTCACTACTCTCCTTCACGTCTCGATTATCAACTATCTGCCTCTATTAAAATCAGCCCTATCATCAGATAGGGCCGATTTATCTATTACTTAATTTATTTTTCAGCGATTTCTTGCCGACGGGCTTGTCTTTTCTCACGCTTAGCTAGTAAAGGTAAAATAATTCCCAAACTAATCAGAACAAGAGGAGTCAAAACATTAGTCAAGAGAGAGAATTTCCAACCAGCTGGATCTTGAGCATAATCCACTTTTGGAACCATCCCCAGAATACAAGCGAAAGCTGTAAAGAGGAAGCACCAAGCTCCAATAACAAAGCCAACTTTAGGATTTTTTGTTAATTTATACTCCGCATTTTTGTACTTCTTCCAAGCCTTGTTTAACAACATATAGGCAAGGAAAACCCAGAGATAACGCATTGGCATAACGATAGAGTTAAGATTGGTCATCCATTTAACCAAACCATCAATTTCTTTTATTCCAAAGATTGGCAGGATAATCAAGAGACTCACCAAAATCCCTGTTAAGATATAACCATTAATCAATACACCTTTTGAAGTGCGTTTACGCAACCAGCTTGGAACAAATTCAGCATCAGCATTATTAAGTAAAATCTGCAGAGGTGCATCGATAGAGAATGCCAGGGCAGCAATTTGTCCGACCATATTTGTCAAGGCGTAAATTACAACCAAAAGATTACCTACACCCCAGTAATTTCCAAGTTTTTGGAAGGCTTGGTAAGCACCATTACGCATCAAATCGTCTGGAATATTACTTCCATCAAATAGCATCCCCATAGCTAGAGACCCTAAAATAGCAGAAGCTCCAACCATAACAGCCATGACAATCATCCCCTTTGGAAATTCCTTTGCGGGATTGCGGGTTTGGTTAACATAAGGGGAAATTTTCTCAGCTCCACCAACCGCAAAGACCAAGAGGGAAATTGTAGTAAAATATGAAAAGTCAAAATTAGGAATATAGGTACTAAGCTTATCCATATTAGCCGTTGCAAATTGCATATCAGGCTTGATAAAAGGCGCACCTACAGCTAAAAGAACAAAAAGGATAGACATGATGAGCATAGCACTTCCTGCTAGACCACCAATTACCTTGAGGGTTGACAGTCCCTTGGTAGACAAGTAGAGAAAGGCTCCGAAAATTAGCAAACTCAAAATCACGATCCAATGAATGTCGAGATTACTTAAAAAATTACCATTCCCTTGAAGAGCCCAACCAAGTGGGATCAAAACTCCTTGAGGCTTTTGCGCCAAGTAGGGAATATGCACTACCCAATAGGTCCAGGCAGCAAAATAAGCCAAGCGCTTGGTAGAAGTCTTCTCAACCCAGTCACTGACACCTCCCCCACTTTCCTTAAATGTAGAACCCAGTTGTCCTACAATCAGTGCATAAGGAATGAAGTATAGAGCTAGGATAAGAATCCAGGAAACAATAACAGAGATTCCTTGCTGGGAATAGTTATTGACGACATTTCCAAGCCCCCAAACCATATTAAAGGCAATCAGGGACACCATCAGCCAAGTAAGCTGATTCTGATCTTTTTTCATCGCATCGTCTCCTTTTTATATAAATAAATTGTTTCACCATATTATATCATGTTTATCTGGACTTGTAACTAGGCTTATTGGGAGAACAGCCAGTTTTAGCATGATATTTCTTAGCCTCTCTTATACATTTAGTCTGCTAACATTGTTAAAATTTGAATAAACTTTCATGCACCAAGTAAAATATTTTGATTTTTCTCTAGAAAAAAACTCTGGTAAAACCAGAGTTTTTTATTATTTTTAAAGTGAGTTTACATCAACCTTGATACCAGGTCCTTGAGTAGTTGTGATTGTCAAGCTAGTTACGTAAGTTCCTTTAGCTGTAGCAGGTTTTGCTTTTTGGATAACTTCGTTGAAAGCTTTGAAGTTTTCAGCCAATTTATCAGCGTCAAATGAAACTTTACCGATGATAGCTTGTACGATACCTGCACGGTCCGCACGGTAAGTGATTTTACCACCTTTAGACTCTTCAACTGCTTTAGCAACATCCATAGTTACAGTACCAGTTTTAGGGTTTGGCATCAAGTTACGAGGTCCTAGGACACGTCCAAGACGTCCAACAAGAGCCATCATGTCAGGTGTAGCGATAACTACATCGAAGTCCAACCAACCGTCGTTGATTTTAGCAACGAGGTCATCTTCACCAACGAAGTCTGCACCAGCAGCTTTTGCTTCTTCTGCTTTAGCACCACGTGCGAAAACAAGAACGCGAGCTGTTTTACCAGTACCGTTTGGCAATACCATTGCACCACGGATTTGTTGGTCAGCTTTTTTAACGTCAATGTTCAAGTTGTATGCAACTTCTACAGTTGCGTCAAATTTTGCAAAGTTAGTTTCTTTTGCAAGAGCTACAGCTTCTTCTACGCTGTATGCTTTTGTGCTGTCGATTTTTTCAAGAGCAGCACGAAGTTGTTTGCTTTTTTTAGCCATTTTATCTTTCTCCTTGTAATGTGGTCATATCGATTTTCATCTCCCACGTCACTCGTCTCATGATCAAGTGTATTGCGGGCAAATAGGATTATTACTATTAGTCAGTAACAGTGAATCCCATAGAACGAGCAGTACCTTCGATCATACGCATTGCAGACTCAATGTTTGCTGCGTTCAAATCTGGCATCTTAGTTTCAGCAATTTCTTGTACTTGTGCACGAGTAACAGTTGCAACTTTTGTTTTGTTAGGTGTACCTGAACCTTTTTCAACACCTGCAGCTTTTTTCAAAAGAACAGCAGCTGGTGGAGTTTTAGTAACGAAAGTAAATGATTTGTCTTCGTATACTGAGATAACAACTGGGATGATCATACCAGCTTGATCAGCTGTACGAGCGTTGAACTCTTTAGTGAATCCCATGATGTTGATACCGGCTTGACCAAGCGCAGGACCAACTGGTGGAGCTGGAGTAGCTTTACCAGCAGGGATTTGCAATTTTACAAGTTTTTCGACTTTTTTAGCCATTTTAAATCCTCCTTTGTGGTTAGGCGGTAGAATTTACTCAATAAAACTTGAGCATTACCTCCCACAAGCATGCTTATCGCATACCTTTCTATTATACACTAAAGAATTAAAAATGCAAGGATAATTCTCTTCTTTTTTAACTTTTTTTGTGATAAAATATAGCTATGATGTTATTAAGAATTGCTTCCGTTTTATTTATTTTTTTAACTATTGCTTTATCTATTATTTTAATAAAATTTTTACGATTAAAACGCTTTGGTCTTAACTTTGCAGATCTAGCCTTCCCAATGTTCTTTTTGGAATTCTATATTATTTCTGACCGAGCATACTACCATAGCATGTTGCCACAGCTGGTACTGGCTTTATCTGCCTTGGCGATCGGAATTACGGTCTATTTTCTCAAGAAAAAGCAGACTTTCTACTATCCAAAATTCTTAAAATTTTTTTGGCGGGCTGGCTTTATGTTGACATTCTTTTTATACCTGGCAATGGTCATTGGCCTCTTTTTATCAAAATAAATGAAGTTGGAAAATCCCAACTTCATTTTATTTACGTTTTTTGCATAGAGCTACTGCCTTGTTAGTTAGAAATTGAAAGAACCATATCAGTCTTTCCAAAAGTAATGAAAGCAAGACAGTCATTAGAATTGCTTCGATTGAAAGGCCACTTAAATTGAAGATGCGAGGTAAAAGCAAAGCAGCAAGACTCATCCCTGTAATATTCAGGAGCATAATGCCAATCTTAATGCGATTAAGAGGTCGAATAAGCTTGTACATTATGATAAAGCCTACCACTGCGAGAAGAATAATCGAACTTGTACTGATTTCCTTAGGAGAGAGTCCAAGCCAATGACCACAATATACTGCCACTAAAACCGCTAGATAATCTACAATTGCAGCTGGCAAGGCATTTTTCAAAACCGTCTCTAAAAAACGTCCTCTAATCCGTGCCTTATTGGGTTCTAAAGCCAGCAAGAATCCGGGTATCCCAATTGTAAAACCACTGATCAAGGACATCTGCGAAGCTTGCAAAGGATATGTGAAAGCAAATATGGTCGAAGTCAGGGCTAGTAAGATAGAAAATATATTTTTAACTAGAAAAAGACTGGCCGATCTCTGAATATTATTAACTACACGCCGTCCTTCTGCAACGATGTGGGGCATATGTGAGAAATCTGAGTCCAGCAAGACCACTTGCGCTATCCGCTTGGTTGCATCATTCCCAGATTCCATCGCGATACTACAATCAGCCTTTTTCATGGCAAGAATGTCATTGACACCGTCGCCTGTCATGGCAACATTATGCCCATGACCTTGTAATGCCTGAATCAATTTTTGCTTCTGTTCTGGACTAACTCGACCAAAGACCGTATACGTTTCTGCAGCTTGAATGATCTTTTGATCCGAATCCAAACTTCTAGCATCGACATAGTTTGCTGCATGTGGAATATTTGCCTTCTTAGCAACTGCGGCTACTGTAATAGGATTATCTCCTGAGATGACCTTAACTGTCACACCTTGTCTTTCAAAATATGAAAAAGTCTCTGTAGCATTCTCTCGGACAGGATTTTCCAAAAGGATAAACAGAAGCGGGCTAACAGGCGCCTCCAAGCTAGCTTCCAAGTTTGAGCCCTCATAGAGACCAAACACTAGCACTCGGCTCCCTTCTTCTGCTGCATCCTGAAAATATGATTGATAATTTTCTAAATCTTGTCGAAGGACATACTCTGGAGCTCCTAAAACAAAGGTCCCTTGGTCAAACGATACTGCTGCGTATTTGTTTTTAGAGCTAAAAGGGTACTGCCGTTTAATAGACCAGGCTTGTCCACTTTTTTCAATCCTAGGACAAGCACGCAAGGTTTCAATTGTATCGTTGGTGTCCTGACTAGCCTCAAGATAGTGACTCAGTGCTTCCAAGGCAACTTCTTTTTGATCCCCTACTGGAATCAACTGACTTACTGTCATGCTATTTTCTGTGATGGTCCCCGTCTTATCTACACAAAGGACATCTACACGCGACAGAGTCTCAATTCCCTTCATACTGTTTAGAAGAACCTGCTGTTTTGCTAGGCGAACAGCCCCTAGAACTAGGGCAAGTGTCATCAGTAGATAGAGTCCCTCCGGAATCATTCCCACAATAGCACCGACTGTTGAGGTCACACTGACTTGCAAAGTTTCTTGATTACTGATAAAACTGCGGAAGAAAAGCAAGAGTCCTAAAGGAATAATCAATATCCCAATGATCTGCACTAGGCGATTGACAGCATGAACCATCTTGGATTCTTCTACACCGCTTATTTCTTTGGCTTCTTTAGCTAGCTGGTTTATGTAAGCCTGGTCTCCTACTTTGTCCAGTCGAGCATAGGCTTGACCAGCAACTACGAAGCTACCAGACAGGACCTCATCTCCCGGATTTTTTTCAATTTCATCAGCCTCACCCGTCAGCTGGGATTCATTTACTTTCAAACTTCCTGATAGAATCTGTCCATCGGCGTAAATCTGATTTCCAGCAGAAAATTTAACAATATCATCTTGAACAAGTTCTTCAACTGAAACTATTTGCTCATTCCCATCTCGAATCACATTTGCTGAGAAGGTATGCAAGAATTTCATTTGGTTGAGAACTTTTCTCGCCCTCAATTCCTGAAAAATCCCAATCAAAGAATTAATGACAACGATAGGAACAAAGAGGAGATTATTCCATGATTGAACTACAACCAAAAGAATAGCCAATACAAGAAAAATAAAATTAAAATAGGTGAAAATATTAGACCGAACAATCTGCCAGGTCGTTCTTTCTGTAGAGATGGTAACCTGATTAGTCAGACCTTTTTGGCGACGTTCTTCAACTTGTGCTTGACTAAGTCCTTGAAATTGATTCTGATGCATAGAGTTTTCCTTATTGAATTTGCTTTACTTATTGTAGCAAAAACAGGGCAACATTTCTTCAGACTTTAGGCTGAAGTATGGATATTTAAAATTGCCCTTGTAAAATAGAATTACATTTTCATTCGTGAATTTCCAGAGGTAGGCTATCCGGATCAAAGAAGAAAGCCATCTTACGACCGTCGAAGTCGTCATAGCGCAACTCTGTATGAGGAATCTCCAAACGGTCAAATTCCGCTAAGTATTCTTCGACATTTGTCACTCGGAAGGCCAGGTGTCGCAGACCTGTATGCTCAGGATGCGGCAAGGCTGGCCGCTTGGGTGCTTCTTTCTTGATGAAAATCTCTAGAGTTAGATTTCCCTTGCGGACATTAAAGAGAATATCCTGCTTATCTGGCCGGTGGTGCTCATCCAGCTGCTCAAAGCCCAGCTTGTCTACATAAAACTCTCTGGTCTTGGCATAATCATGACCGATAATAGCTATGTGGTGAATAGTGTCCAGTTTCATACCTTCTTTCCTTTCCGTTGAGTGAGTAGAGAAAATCTGCCGGCTGGTTGCTGGCAGATTTATTTTTATAGAATGATTTTCTTGCTAACAGACTAGTGAAATTAGAATCAATTCGTCTGCAAAACCTTTCTCGGCTTCGTTCCTTCGGCAGGACCGATAACACCAGCTGCTTCTAGCTCTTCCATGAGTCGAGTAGCCCTGTTAAAGCCAACCGAGAGTCGACGCTGGATCATAGAAGCGCTGGCCTTCTGAGTCTCGATGACCAAGGCCTTGGCTTCTTCAAAGAGCGGATCTCCTCCATCATCGCTACCACCAGACTCCATATCGCTTTCAGATACTTCGCCCGGATCAAAGCTATCGTCATAATCCGCTTCAGCTTGGTTCTTGACAAAGGCTACAATTCGCTCCACATCTTCATCTGAGATAAAGGAGCCCTGCAGACGAACCGGATGGTTTTCATCAATTGGCTTAAAGAGCATATCCCCACGCCCCAAGAGCTTCTCTGCTCCATTTTCATCTAGAATGGTACGACTATCTATCCCGCTGGACACGGCAAAGGCAATCCGAGATGGCACATTGGCCTTGATCAGACCCGAAATAACGTCTACTGATGGTCGCTGGGTAGCCAAAATCATGTGAATACCAGCCGCACGCGCCTTTTGTCCTAGACGGATAATGGCGTCCTCTACTTCCTTACTAGCCACCATCATAAGGTCAGCCAACTCGTCCACGATGACGACGATTAAAGGCAGGGGCACTTGCTTGTACTCTGACTGAGCATTGTACTCAGCAACCTTAGCATTGTAGCCGGCAATGTTACGGGCACCAACCTTGGAGAAGAGTTCATAGCGGTTTTCCATCTCGTCTACAACCTTCTGAAGCGCACGGCTGGCCTTGCGAGGATTGGTTACGACTGGGATAAGCAAGTGGGGAATATCATTATAAACAGACAGCTCCACCATCTTAGGATCCACCATCATAAACTTGACTTCATCGGGTCTAGCCTTCATGAGGATACTAGCTATAATACCATTGACAGCCACAGATTTACCGGATCCAGTAGAACCCGCTACTAAGAGGTGAGGCATCTTAGCCAAGTCAAAGGAGCGAACAGATCCGTTGACAGCCTTACCAAGTGGGATTTCCAGGAGCTTGCTGGCATCCGTCTTCGACTGTTCCCATAGTTCTCGGAAGGTTACAGTTGCAATTTCAGAGTTGGGCACTTCGATTCCGACAAGAGATTTTCCAGGAATCGGCGCTTCAATCCGTACATCCTTAGCAGCCAAAGCTAGAGCTAAGTCATCTGCCAGATTGGAAATCCGATTGACCCTGACACCGACAGCTGGCTTAACCTCGTACTTGGTGACAGAAGGGCCGATTTCAGCCCGCTCAACAGTGGCCTTGATGCCAAAACTCGCAAAAGTTTCTTCCAAGATCTTGATATTTTCACGAACAATCCGCTTCTCTTTAGACTGGTTTTTAGGTTTATCGGGCGCAAAGAGGTTGATGGTCGGTAGCTTATAATCCAAACTTTCTTTGGCTGTGAAGTCTACCTCAACATCTGTGTCAGCATCCGCTTCTTCTGACTCCTGCTGAATTTTGAAATCTTGAGCATCTTCAAGTTCAAATTCTCCCAAATCTTCATATTCCTCTGTTTCAATGGCAACAGGAGTTCTTGCCTGATTTTCATCATCCAAAATTTCCCCTGTTTCCAGATCGATTTCAGGTCCTTCTTGCTCCACTTCAATCGCCTGCATTGCTTCCAAAGCAGCCTGTTCTTCTTTTTCAATAAAACGCTGTTGCCGCTTTTCTTCACGTTTTTCACTAAGACGGTGGAATGCTTCAACCAGCTTTTCAGAAATATCGTAAATGGTCCAAGGACTGATTAGCAGCGCACCTACTAAAATGAAGAGGATACCAATAAAGTAGGAACCGAAATTAGAAAAAAGAAAGGAAATTGGTAAGTGCAGAATGGATCCTAATAAACCACCCCCTGCAAAGGAACTGACTTTAAAAGCAGTTAAATCAGCAAAGATTCTCGCTAGAGTGCTGGACAAGACTTGACCTTTGAGTGATAAGACATCTACAAAGTAAGCTTGATAGATTAGAAGTAAACCAACAAAAATGCTGATAAAACCTGAAATCAGACCTTCGTGCTTGCTTAACCATTTGAAAAAGAAAAGATAGATCAAAGTCGCTATAATTGCTAAGTATGCTAAGCTACCAACAACTAATCGAATCAGATTGTAAATAGTCACCCCAAAAACACCTAGTTTTAAGGCGGCAAAAAGAAGGATGAAGGCCAAACCAAAGCTCAATAACATCCTTTTAATAGCTCTTTGTCTTTCTAATTCTGCTTTTGTTGGCCGACGAGTTGTTCGGCCTTTTTTCTTATTTTTACTATTTGCCATAACTTGTATTATACCACAATAACTATAGACAAGAAACGATAATTTTTACTCTTTGACACACTTAATCTTCACCTTTAATACTTCTTACGAAAAGAAAAAAACCAGCTTAGCTGGCTTTGGATTTTAAAAGATCAAGTCTTCCTTTAGTCTTGGGTTGCTCCCTCTTCTGGCATAACGAACCAGCAAACTGCATAAGCAAGAACCCCTGTTCCAAGAGCACACACTGAAATAATCCACAGTACGCGAACAAGTGTAGGATCTATGTTAAAATATTTAGCTAAACCAGCACAAACACCAGCAATTTTTTGATTCTTAGTATCTCGTGTAAGTCTTTTCTCCATGGAAAGTGCTCCTATTAATTTTTATTTTTTTCATTTTACCATAATCTTCTTGTATGCACAACCTCTCAGGTAAAGATAGGAACTAGCATCACATCGCCTTACATTAGATTCTAATTAGACTCTTACCCCTGTCATCAAAAATCTCACACTCTCCTTCCCTAAATAGCGTCAGAAAGATTTTAGGAATAAAACAAAAATAATGACCAACTAAATAAAAGTCCTAGTGATTAGCTGGATTTCACAATCGTAATTTTTCGATAATATGTTTCCAATCTAGTATTCTAAACATTATTTTGTTAAACTTGATGAATAAAAAGATAAAGGAGTTGCTTATGAGAGCTGGCATACTTATCTATCATCCCAAACTAAATAGCATTCTGACCATTTATCGATATAAAAATGGACAATGCTACTATGTCCTTCCAGGTGGGCAAATTGAAGAGAGTGAGAGTCAAATCGAAGCAGCTATAAGAGAAATCAAAGAAGAAGTCCAGCTTACGTTTAAGCCAGAAGACCTAAAACCTGCCTTCTCTTATGACTCTGACGATAATCAACACATTTATTTCTGGACAATCTATATGGGCTTAGAAAACTTAACGATAGGTGGTGAGGAAAAGGAACGCAGTCATTCTCAAAACCTATATGAAGCTAGGTGGATTAATCTTTCTGACTTTCCCCATCTCCCATTCAGACCCAAAGACTTGCAAGTAAGAATTCTCTCTTTTCTAACAAGATTTGAAAATCGTTGATCTTTATAGTAAAATGTGAGTAGTTTCTATTTCAGAAAGGATCATGATGAAAAAATTATTAATTTTGGGTCTTTCAGCCAGCCTTTTGTTAGCAGGCTGTACTAGTATCCAACGCGTCTTGCGGGGCGATGAATATGTAGACTCTAGTCTAGCAGCTAGTGCAAGCAGTGCTGAAGCTAGCAAAAAAGAAGCTGAAACCAAGGAAGCATTGACAAATAAAAATGCCAACTTCCCTCAACTATCAACCAAAGTTGCCAAAGATGAAGCAAAAGTTAAAATCGTAACGACAGCTGGTGACATCACTCTCAAACTCTTTCCCAAATATGCACCTCTAGCAGTTGAAAATTTTCTAACTCATGCTAAAGAAGGCTATTATGATGGAGTTATCTTCCATCGCGTCATTAAAGGCTTCATGATTCAAAGTGGTGACCCTAAAGGAAACGGTACAGGTGGAGAGTCAATATGGCATGGAAAGAATCAAAAAATTGACTCAGGAAAAGGCTTTAAGAATGAAACTTCTGCCTACCTATACAACCTCCGCGGGGCTCTATCTATGGCCAATGCAGCATCTGATAATACTAACGGCAGTCAATTCTTTATCAACCAAAACCAGACAGACAGCTCAAGCAAATTATCTGAAAGCAAATATCCAGCTCAGATTATTAAGGCATACAAGAAAGGTGGAAATCCTTCTTTAGATGGTGATTATACAGTCTTCGGCCAAGTCATAGACGGCATGGATATTGTTGATAAGATTGCCGAAAGCGAAACTGATGAAAACAATAAACCTAAAAACGAGATCAAGATTCAAAAGATCGAAGTGATCAAGGATTACAACTTTAAAAAATAATCCTCTAGTTTAACTAAGAAAGGAATAAATTCATATGATTATTTGGGGTTACAAAGGATATAAAAAAGAACTAGGACACACTCAGTCTGCTATCCAATGTGGAAACTGTCAACAAACTGCTCCTTGGGATCTTATTGAAACAGGTCGGAAATTTTCCCTCTACTGGATTCCTCTCATCCCTTATGGTAGAAAATATTATGTACTCTGCCCTGTCTGCGAATATGGCAAAGAGATTGAAAAACAAGATATTAATGAATATTTAAATTATTAAGTTCAAAAAGAGGTTGGTCAGTATATGACCAGCCTCTTTCTCTTTTATCTAAAAAACAAAATACTTTTTCTACAGAAAAAAATCTTTATGTCAATTGATTGAAGTCCCAAATCTGATCCATCCAACCTTCGTAGAAATCAGGCTCATGGCAGACCATGAGGATGCTACCCTTGTATTCTTTCAGAGCTCGCTTAAGCTCTTCTTTGGCATCGACATCCAGGTGGTTGGTCGGCTCGTCCAGCACCAGAACATTATTTTCTCGGTTCATGAGAAGACACAGGCGGACTTTGGCCTGCTCTCCACCTGAAAGGACTTGAATCTGGCTCTCGATGTGCTTAGAAGTCAAGCCACATCTAGCTAGAGCCGCTCGCACTTCCGCCTGATTGAGGGACGGAAAGGCGTTCCAGACTGCTTCCAGCGGTGTCTGACGACTGCCACCTTCAACTTCCTGCTCGAAATAGCCCAACTCCAGATAGTCCCCTCGCTCAACTTGACCTGCGATAGGTGGGATAATACCAAGCAGACTCTTGAGAAGGGTTGTTTTCCCAATCCCGTTTGCCCCGATAATCGCTACCTTCTGATTACGTTCAAAAGTCAGGTTGAGGGGCTGGGTCAGAGGTCGGTCATAACCAATCTGCAAATCCTTGGCTTGGAAGATAAAGCGGCCAGGTGTCCGAGCAGGTTTGAAGTCAAAGGATGGCTTTGGTTTCTCACTTTGTAGCTCAATAATATCCATCTTATCCAGCTTTTTCTGGCGGGACATAGCCATATTACGGGTCGCCACGCGAGCTTTATTACGGGCCACAAAGTCCTTGAGGTCCGCAATTTCCTTCTGCTGGCGCTCGTAGGCCGCTTCCAGCTGAGATTTTTTCATCTCATAGACCTCTAGGAACTGGTAATAATCACCAGAATAACGGGTCAGTTGCTGATTTTCTACATGATAGACGATATTGATCACGTCATTCAGGAAAGGAATATCATGCGAGATGAGAACAAAGGCATTTTCATAGTTTTGGAGATAGCGCTTAAGCCAGTCAATATGCTCCGCATCCAGATAGTTGGTCGGCTCGTCCAAAAGCAGGATATCAGGTTTTTCCAGAAGTAGCTTAGCCAAGAGAACCTTGGTCCGTTGCCCACCAGATAGCTCCGTCACATCACTCTCCATACCATAGTCCATAACACCTAGTGCCCGCGCAACTTCGTCAATCTTAGTATCTAGGGTATAGAAATCTCGACTCTCCAAGCGGTCCTGCAGCTCACCCACTTCTTCCATAAGGGCATCAACATCGGCTCCTTCTTCTGCCATGCTCATATAGATTTCATTGATGCGGCTTTCTGTCTTGAAAAGTTCGTCAAAGGCTGTGCGCAAAACATCACGGACAGTCTGACCTTTTTCTAGAACAGCATGCTGATCCAGATAGCCAGCAGTCACATACTTGGACCACTCGACCTTACCTTCGTCCGGTAGCATTTTACCCGTCACAATGCTCATAAAGGTTGATTTCCCCTCGCCATTAGCACCAACAAGGCCAATGTGCTCACCCTTGAGCAAGCGGAAAGATACATCCTCAAAAATAGCCCGGTCACCAAAACCGTGGCTAAGATTTTTTACTTCTAAAATACTCATCTTTTTCTCCTCTATCATTGATTGCAACTTCTTGATTATACCATCAAAAGGGATTTTTTGGCAAGAATAGAAAAAGACCGACTAGGTCGATCTTACTCTAGATTAACTCTTTTAAAAACTGAATCAGGGTTTCTGCCGAGCGTTTACCAGCTTCAAGAATGAATTCATCAAAAGTGACATTTGCATCATGACTAGCTGTGTCGCTCATTGCACGTATGACCATAAAAGGCAGGCCAATCGAATGTGTGGCTTGAGCAATAGCTGCACCTTCCATCTCGACAGCTAAGACATCTGGAAAATGTTCCTTGATACGATCAATCTTTTCTTGACCAGCAACAAAGCTATCACCTGTCGCAATCAAACCTACCCTTGCCTTTTGATGGGTCTTGTCTAAAATTTTCTTCATTTCAGAGACCAGATAGCGACTAGCCTCAAAATAGAGTGGCTGGCGAGCCATCTGACCATAGTCATAGCCGAAGGCCGTCACATCCACATCATGGTATACCAGACGGTCTGCAACCACCACATCTCCGATAGCCAGACCTTCAGCCACCGCTCCAGCTGAGCCTGTATTAATGACAGCAGTAACCTTGAAATCATTGACCAGAACAGCCACACTCATCGCAGACATGACCTTTCCAATTCCGCTCTCAACCAATACTACTTCATGACGGCCAATAGAACCCGTATGATAGACATGTCCCAATCGAAGATGCTTTTCTGGATTTTCTAAATGCTCCAGCAATACTTTTAACTCTTCGGGCATAGCCGCGATAATTCCAATTTTCATTATTTCCAACCTTTTCTAAAAAAGCGAAAGCCTTAGGCTTATCGCTTATTTTTATAGCCAAATAATGGCTGCAATCAAAACCACCAACAGGAGAATAATCCACAACAAAATTTTATTGAGTTTAGCTTGAAAGACCCCTCGCTTCTGATTTTCAATGCGTCGGCTTTTCACAACTTCCCGATCAACTTCAATTTGCATGGTGTCCTGATTAAACTCTCCTTGCGGTGTAGCATAACCAAATCTTCCTTGATCAGTTCTAATTATCTTAGTTTCCTCATCATCCACGAGAGGAGGATCCGATATGACTTCACCACGGTTAGCCCGCTCGATAATTTCATCAGTTAATAAAGGTCTTCCCATAGGTTTTCCCCCTATCTTTGATTTTCCTGCATTTCCCAATATTGAAGAGCCATGATGGTCTTGGCATCGCAGATGTCACCGTTTTGCAGCAACTGATTTGCCTCCTCCAGACTGACTTCAAAAAGTTGCAAGGTTTCATCTTCGTCCTGAGGACGAGGATTCTCTACTTTTGTCAATTGGCTAGCTTTATATAGTTTGATCTTTTCATTGCAAAAACCAATAGCAGAATAAAAATCATAAACTAACTCTAGCTGACCAGTGTAACCAGTTTCTTCCTCTAATTCTCGCAGGGCAGCTGCATGCGGATCAGCATTTTCTCCCACTTCTAGCTTACCAGCTGGAATTTCATAAGAAGTTGCCTCAATGGCCTTGCGATACTGCTTAACGAGAATCAGCTTGTTTTCTGGAGTAAGGGCAATCACAGCCACTGCTCCATTATGAAAAATCAAATCCCGTTGAGCTTGGCCTTTCCCTTCTGGTAGCTCTACCTGGTCCTGAACCACTTTAAAAATCGGTCCCTGATAAATCTCCGTCCGTTGGACAGTCTTTTCTTCAAATTCCATGACTAAACCTACTTATTTTGAGGGTGATGAGGAAGACGCTTAGCATAATCTTCCTTATTGATCTGACGGCCACGTCCCAGAGCAATGGCATCTGCTGGTACGTCTTTGGTGATAGTGGAGCCCGCACCAACCAATGAGTTGTCACCCAGCTCAACTGGGGCAATAATGGTCGAGTTGGAACCAACAAAGACATTATCACCGATGATAGTCTTGTACTTCTTCTGGCCATCATAATTGACCGTAATCGTACCTGCACCAAAGTTGACATTAGCACCGACCTCAGAGTTTCCAATATAGGTCAAATGACCAGCCTTGGTATTTTCTCCAATTGACGATCCTTTAACTTCTACAAAGTTGCCAACATGGACATCCTTGGCCAGACTAGAACCTGGACGAATGTGAGCGTAAGGTCCGACCGTTACTCCGTCTGCAACACTTGACTCCTCAATCATAGAGTTGGTGATAATAGTCCGCTCTCCAATGACAGAGTCCACGATGTAGGTACCATTAGTCAGGATCGTCTCTGCCCCAATCTTGGTTTGACCTTTTAGGGTCACATTTGCTTCAACTTGAACTTCAGGCGCGATTTCCACATCCACATCGATATAGGTAGCATCTGGATTGACAAAGCTGACACCGTTGACCATATGCTGCTGGTTAATCCGGCGACGCATGACACTCTCAGCTGTAGCTAAAGCCACGCGGTCATTAACACCCAGACTTTCATCAAAGTCTTTGAGCGTATAAGCACCGACTTTTTCTCCATTTTCGCGGAAAATGCCAATAACATCCGTAATATAGTATTCCCCTTGAGCATTATTGGTATTGATATTTTTGAGGGCTTCAAAGAGACGGGCATTGTCAAAGACATAAGTCCCTGTATTGATCTCCTTGATTTGCTGCTCAAAATCAGAAGCATCTTTTTGTTCCACAATTTTCAAGACTTCTCCGTGCTGGTTGCGAACGATACGGCCGTAGCCAAAAGGATTGTCTGCTTCTGCTGTCAAAATGGTCGCAACATTCTTGTGGTTGATATGGAAGTCAATCAGGTTTTTCAAGCTTTCTCCTGTAATCAGGGGAGTGTCGCCAGCAATGACTAGCGTCTGACCAGTCAGATTTTCCAAAACAGGCTCAGCCATCATAACGGCGTGTCCCGTTCCCAGTTGCTCAGTCTGACGAACAAACTCAGTCTGACCTGCCAAAACTTGCTCCACCAGCTCGGCCTTGTGACCGATAACTGTCACAGTCTTTTCTGGATTAATGGCATTGACACTGCGGAAAACGTGCTCTAGCATAGAAATTCCTGCCACCTTGTGCAGTACCTTTGGTAAATCTGACTTCATACGAGTACCTTTACCCGCAGCCAAAATAATTGCATAATTTGTCATAAAACAACTCTTTTCTGTAAGATAGTACCATTATTATACCACTAAAAGAAAATTTTTAAAAATACTATGCGAATTCAAAATAAACTCTACTCTTCATTCAAGGGATAAACCTTGCGAAATTCTTCTAAGACGACACCCATTTCTTGGGAAAACTCCAAACCAGATTCCGCTAGACACTCTGTGAAGAATGCCTGATGGACCTGCTGCCAATATGCCAAGGATTTATCTCCTTCTCCTTCCTTAAAGGCATGATCAGCTGAAACCTCATTAAAAGGTAAAACAGAGACTTTGGTGATTTCAACGATACAAACAGCCTTTTCCTGACTGTCTAAAATGACATCAAAGCTTCCTGCCTGAGGCAAGGGCTCATTTTCAAGCTTATAGAGCTCATAGGCCGAAGACGTCGCTGTCTTCTCACCACATAGCACTAAGTCGGCAAGCTCATCTGCCGAAGCACCGAAAGCCCAGGCGTCAATCTCGTCGCCAATCTCTGGATTGATTTTCTTGTATGCCTGCCACATTTCTTTTGGAGTCATCACTTCTCCTGTCTTTCTAAAATGAAAATTATTGTTTATAAAAAATCTTCCTACAAAACTGTATCTTTATCAAAATCCATAAAGTCATCGTGCTCATAATAGTAAAGCAGAGCCTGTAAACACTCTTGATCAGTCGCTTCTGCTTTCTGCTCCATGACTGACAAGAGAACATCCGCAAAATCTTCACCGTAATAAATCAGCTCCAGCTCTCGCTCCCTTACTTGTATAGGGTAAACATCCCTATTATCCACCACTTGAGGATAATCAGCAAGCAAGTAGCTGTCCTGAAAATTCAGTTCTCCATTTTCCTTAGCATATAAACAGAAATCATCATCTAGCTCTTCCGATTTTACAGCCTCAACGATGTCTTTTAAGAAATAGGTTTGGTTTTTCTTCATTGGTCAAAAGTCCCTTTCCATTCATAAGCCGGATAAGCGCCTAGACACTGATAGCCCAAGCTTTCTGCGATCTTCTTGGAAGCTTCATTGTGCGCATCCCATAGAGGAAAGAGTGAGCGTTTTTGGGCTTCTAAAATCATCTTGGCACCTAGGATTTTGGCCAAGCCCTGCCTTTGGTAGGCCGGCTTGGTAGCAATTTCAATCTCAAGAGCTCTATGATAGACCAATCCTGTCGATACGCCAGCGATGATTTCCTTATCTGAATAGAGTAAAAAACCAAAGCCACCCGACGCTTGAAAATGGTCAAAATCAGAAAAATCACCCTGCAAATCCTGAGACCAGGCTTCCTCAGCCAAACGCTCATAACTATCCTTATCAATCGGACAAAGGTGGTAGTTTGCAGGTATCCTGCTCTGCCATTTCTCCAAAGCCTCTGTGTCAAAGGCAACCTTGTCCGCAAAAGCATAGCGAGTAAACTGCTGCAACTCACTCTGACTATCCAGAAACTCTTGCCAGCTGGGCTCCTCGGAGATAATGACCTTGTCAGCCAGGCTGTACTTTATGCTAAATTCCTGCCACAAATCCGAATCCACCTGACCAGCCGGAAAGATGAAATTTCCTAGTTGGTAAAGGCAGGATGTCTCAGGCGCGTTCATAAATAACTGACCTAGACCAGCATCCAAACCGTAAAGTACCATATTTTTGGTCCAGGTTTGGAAAAGGTTCTTAGGTTTTTTCATTGTTCGTATCCTTCATTCACTTACTTCAAACTCCAGCCGCCGTCGATTTTGATAATCTCGCCCTGCATAGCAGATGCCTTACCACTGGCTAGAAAGAGGCTGATGTCTGCCACTTCCTGAGGATCCAGCCAGCGCTTGATCGGCGTTTCCTCAGCAACCCAGTCTGCTAGTCCGCCTGGCTCAAAATCTGTGGCAGTCATGGCTGTCTTGACAGCGCCCGGGGCTAGGCCAAAGACTTGGATATTTTTATCCGCATAGTCTAAGGCTATCTGCTTGGTCAGGCCAGCCAGAGCATGCTTAGAGGCTGTATAGGCAACACCGCCGCCACCAGCCAGAAAGCTAGCAATCGAGCACATATTAATGATGATACCAGACTTTTTCTCCAGCATTTTCTGCAGGTAAAAGCGAGTGATTTTCATAGTCGCGGTCAGATTGAGCGCAAAAAGCTGCTCCCAGTCCTCGTCTCTTGTCTCGTGCAGGGGACGATAGTCATCCAAGACACCTGCTGTATTACAGAGGATATCCACCTCAGGCAAGCTGGTGAAGAGTGGCGTCAAATCCCCTGTCAAATCCAACTTGATAAAGCGTAGTTCATTGAGAAAGCCTGGATTTTCATCCTTGTCCACCCCATAAACCCGGTAGCCATTTTCCAAAAAGGTCAGAGCCTGAGCTCGGCCGATGCCTGAGCTAGCTCCCGTCACCAGTACTGTCTTAGTCATCTACTTCCACCCAATCAGTAGCGAGCACATCACAAGGAGTCGGACTCCACATGGAGAAGCCCTCCCCTTCGCCTGAAACATTGATGAGGAAATAAGGTGTCACTTCTAGAGCCACCCCATTCTGCTCAATCGTGTCAAAGAGCTGGACGTAGTTTTCTGCCCCGCCCCAGCCTGTACGCACATATTTTTTCTTGGCCTTAAGACCTGGTAAAATTTCTTCAAATGTCATGGTTTTCTCCTTTTATCTATTGATATTTACTTATAATTTATTACTGGGCATTAGTAGTGAGTTTAGCCGATGATGGCTCTTGTGTAGTTTAGTTCTCTGCTTAGGATATGAAATGTTGCTCAAGATTATACTCATTACTCTGACACCAACTTGCCATTATAATATTTTTGAATATCTTCGTAACTCGTGATTTTTGTATCCTGCCCTTCAGTACTCCACTTACCCGGCAAGTATAATCCATCATAAACAGATGCTCCTGTTTTCAAAAATTCTGTCTCAAGATTGATGAGATCCTTACTGTTTATAATAATCCCATTCTCCGAATTAATTACTTTATAAGCAAAACTATTCTTTTTAGAAAAAAGCGTGAAAGCTGACGAGTTTGAACGTTTTAAATTGATGCCCCCTTTATAATCTTCTGATTTCCAAAATCCATTATCAAAAGGTTCCACACCTGCTCTAAGAGCCTCTTTCGTATCCAACAAGAGATCTATTTTATTTTTCTCATTCAACTCTTGCTCTGTTTTTTCTGCATCTATTTTAAGGGTTTTTAGATTTAGTAAAAAATAACGATATTTTTTCTGTTCGGTTATTGAAAGTACAATATAGTCGTTGGCACCTATTCTTCTAAGGGTTGGTAAGGTCCCATGTAGCTCAATATTGTCATTTTTCAAATAGTTGACCATCAATTTCCAAACGTCAACTTCTTTTTTAGTAGCTTTTTTATTGGTTAAATCAAAGATATCTAGATAGGCGTATTCATCTGACTTCATTTTTTTACTAGCAGTCGCTCGTCTTAATTTTTGGCGCTCTCTAACAAGAAAATTTGGATTTACTCTAATCCAATCAGAGGAATTAATAGCTTTCGCCACCTTGTTATTTTCAAAATCCCACTCAACAATAATACCGTTTTTATCATTAATAAATTCAAAATTTTGAATATCTGCATTAGCATTATAAATTGTATATTGATATGATTCCTTTTTGTTACTTGACTTCTCATTTTTCTCTTGTGAAGAACAAGCTGAAATAAACAATATAAATATTAAACAAATGACAATTTTACAGATGTCTTTTAGAATTTTTATCATCTAGTGTACCCCTCCTGCTTAACAAATCATTTTTCTCATATTCAATCACCACGGTTTAAAACATCTTTATAATCAGAAAGTTCAATTTTATCTTATCTTGCTTCTGAAAGATGATCTAAGAATCGGCGTTTTTCTCCATCTCCACAAATAGATGAATATCGCCATTGCTTTCCTGCGGAATGCGCCTCACCACTTCAAAGCCCATGTTGAGATAAAGTTGCTGGGCTCGGTGATTGAAGTCGGCCACGGATAGACTTATGACTTGGGGTGCAAAATTTGCCATGATAAAGTCCAGAATTTCCTGCAGAAATCCAGCGCCCTGACCTTTTCCACAATGCTCTGGCTTCATCCCCAAACCAAGCTCCAAAGTTCGCTCTCCTTTCTGCTCCAAGCAGAAAAATCCATAGAGTTCTCCTTCTCTAAGAACTTGATAATAACGGTCTCCACGCGCTTCTGGGGAGACTATTTCTTCATAATCTTCCAAATCATTTTTCATATCATAAAAATCATAGGGCGCCTCGTAATGCCAGTCATTAGCAATTTCTAAAGCATGCTGCTGAGATAGTGGTTCAATCATCATCTACTCCTCTTTTCTCTAAAACTCCCAATAAAATCGTTTCTGGTCTGCTTTTTCGCTACAGCCAAGACTACGATAAAATTTATGGGCAAATGTGCGGGAAATACCTGAATTAATCCGAATCCCTGTGTAGCCTGCTGCTTTTCCCTCGTCACGCAAAGCTTGCATCAGCGCTCTGCCATGTCCCTGCCCTTGAAAATCCTGAGCGACGGCCAAAGCTAAGAGATTGAGCAAGGACGGGAAATAGAGACAGTCGTAGCTAGCCGCATGAGCGTAACCTATGACCTGTCCATCTTCTTCAACTACCAAAATCAAATGCTGGTCAGTCTCTAGGAGTCTCTTCAGTTGAGCCTCCGTCGATTCCCTATCAAAATCATATCCTAGACTCTCAGCATTAAGTCGCTGAATTGCTGCGGCGTCACTTAGTTTTACTTTACGAATCATTTGTCACCTCGTTTTACATTTTATTATATCAGAAAAGTAGCCTGCTCTGCTGTCTTCAGGTGGCGTTCTTCTTCCGATTTTCTTTAGACGAAAGATTCTGTTTGGAAAGCTTATGCTTTTTCATATCAATCTGATTTTTTTCTTAAAAAAGACAGAGCTACAAACAGCTCTGCCTAATATTTTCGCGATAAAAATTAATGATCTGCATAAATTTCAGAATGCTTATAGCCATATCCAAAATAAATCAAACTCCCCACCAGTAAAGCAATACCAAAAGCCTGCCAGGTTTCCTTAGTATACTGGGTCATGAAGGACAGGCAGATGATAATAGATAGAATTGGCAAGACCGGAACAAAAGGAGTCTTGAATTCACCTGCTTGGGGCATCCCTTTGTCTTTTCGTAATTTCAAAATGGCAAGAGCCAATAAAATTAGATAGGCCAAGGTACAGATATTGAGGAAAGATGCGATACTAGCCAAGGGGAAAATACCCGCACAAACAGCTGACGCAAGCCCCACCAAAATCGTTGCATTCTTTGGTACCCGACTGGTCTCTGTCAATTGTCTAAATGAACGAGGTAAGAGACCATCACGCGCAATACTGTAGATCATTCGAGACAGGGCAAAGGTCATGGAAATGCAAACGGTAATCAAGGTCAAAATCGCCACTACTGAGACATAGTTTGCCGCCCAGCCAAGTCCAACACTGCGAAGAGCAAAGGCTACTGCATCTGAAACATTTAGCTTAGTGTAGTGAACAATCCCTGTCAGAACCAAGGTCACCAAAATATAAAGAATGGTCACAATGGTCAAGGACAGGACAATCCCACGCGGAACATTCTTTTGAGGTTCCTTGATTTCGTCGACCGCCATAGAAATGGACTCAAAGCCTAGAAAGGCAAAGAACATGAGCGAAGCCCCAGCCATAATACCGACCTTCCCGCCATAAATCTCACCAAAACCAAAAGGGGCAAAGTTAGACCAATTTTCTGGCTTGATAAAAAAAAGACCTGCAATAACAAAAAGTGCCAGAGCTGAAAATTTCAGGACCACCAAGGCAGAGTTAAAGCGTAGAGCAGCTTTAGAATTTAATAAGACAACTGCGGTGACAAAAAGTAAAACCAAGATAGGCAAGAGATCTACATAAGTCCCCTCTTTAGGATTAAAGGTGCCATTTAAGGCCGTAGGGAGCTGGATGCCAAAGCCACTCAATAGCCCCTTTAAATAAGATCCCCAGCCAGAAGCAACACCTGAGATAGCAGTCATAAATTCCATAATAGTCAGCCAACCAGCAATCCATGCCGGAAACTCACCGAAGACAGCATAGATATAGCTATAAGCTCCACCATTTGCCGGAATGCGAGAAGCAAATTCAGCGTAAAAAAGAGCTGACATGCTCACACAAAGCGCTGAAATGATAATCGAAATAATCAAGGACGGACCAGCATAATTGGCTGCTCCAATCCCTGTGATGGTGAAAATCCCTGTTCCCACCATGGCTCCAATTCCTAATAAAATCAAATCGTGAATCTTTAGATGTCTTTTCATCCCAGTCCTAGACTTGCTGACATCTTTTTTACGAAAAATATCCATCATCATCTCCTCCAAAATATAGACGGTTCATTATATCACAAGTTTCCGTATTTAGAAATAGCAACATCACTTTTGACTTTGCTTCCATCCATAAAAATAGAAGTTGGGAAATTCCCAACTTCTTACATTGAAATGATTTTGCGATAGCTACGTGATGTAATCGCAAAGACAATAATATAGCTGATAAAGAAGATTGCACAGACTCCCAAGGTTACTGCTAACATTAAGCTTGCATTGAGTACTCCAAGAGCTGATAAGATGAGGCTTAGCATATGGTAAGCAAAGGCTAGATGGATAAAGGCAAAGGCCAAAGGTAGGAAGAAGACTATCAAGATCTGTCTACGAATGGTTTGCTTGATTTGTTTTTCATCTAAACCGACCTTTTGCAGGATCACAAAGCGATCCCGATCTTCATACCCTTCAGATATCTGCTTGTAATAGATGATGAGTACAGTTCCAAGCATAAAGACGACGGATAAGAAGATTCCGATAAAGAACATACCTCCCAGCATCCCCTTGATTTCTTGCTTATCAGAAGTCGATACTGATCCATAGACTGCATGATTTTCAGGCAGGGTTGTATTATAGGCACTGAGCTTTTCTTGATAGGCATCTCTCAATTTACTTTGCTGGTCTTTTGGCAGATCCAGATTCAGACCTCCGTAATAGTTACTATTGACAGCATATTTTCCCATCAAGCCAGCGAAGATCTTACTTGGATCTTTCACCACCATATAGATTTTTCCGGGAACAATCATATTCATCTGATCTGGTAAATGACCATAAATAAAGTCTTCTTTTAACACTTTCTTGATTTTCAAAGTTTGGTCAGCGATTGTCATCGTTTCTTGATCTTTCAGTTTCAAACCTTGTTGGAATATTGCCACTTCATTTTCTTCAAGATTAAGTGACTTTCCAGTCATGTCTTGATAAACTGCTTCAGAGACAGCCAAGATATAGATATTAGGTGCTACTGCTTTTTGAGTACTTGGGTATAAGTCCAGCTGATTGTCATTTAGACTTTTGACTCCCATAGTATAGTACTGATAGACAGCTTTTTTAGTCACTGATAAGTTCTGCTCTTGAGCAAACTCTGTCAAGACTTGATCTATTTGCTGACCATTCACACCCTTTCCTTGTAGGCTGATATCATGAGGGAACATGGCATTTTGCATATATTCTCCACCAGCATAGATATTAGCACCGCCAGACAAGGTCACCAGAACCATGGTTGACAAGATTGTAATTGTTGCCAGACCAACAGCATTTTTTTTCATTCGGAAGATCAGGTTGGACACCGAAATCATATTATTGGGCTGATAGTAGTAGTAAGTTTTTCTCTTTTGTAAGAAATGTAAAAATTTCGTGATTCCTGCATTGAAGAGAAGATACGTTCCTAAAATGACAAAGAGAACTGCAACAAAGAACACAAGGATTGCTGCTATTGGATTGGTTACTCCTGATGCTAAGTAATAACCATAAATAAGAGAGGCTAAACCTAAAATGGTTTGCAGTCCTAGGAAGCGACTTTTCTTTTCACCACTATTTTTTTCCTTGACGAGCTGGAGGGCATCTAATTTTCTCAAATACAAGCCATTTTTAATCATCAAGAAGAAAAATACAAAGCCATAGAAGAAAGTGACTAGGAATAGTACTAGAGGTTGAAAAGTTGAAGTCAAAACAACCTTCAGATCCATGATTTTCAGCAATAAAGCGTAAATCAACTGGTCAAACAAGAGACCTAGCCCCAGACCAATTATGAGTGTCACCAGCCCAAAGACTATCAACTCTATGATCATCATGATGAAGAGATGAAATCTATTCAGCCCCAGCATACTATAGAGCCCTAATTCTTTGGACCGATTTTTAATGACAAAACTATTGGCATAAAAAACAATAATAGATGTGGTAATACTAACAATAATTAATCCTAGAGCTAAGACCATGGAAACGGCACTCGCTCCAGCCATTTCTGCCAAATGGGGATTAAAGGTCAAAGAGAAAAAGATGTAGGAAATAGCTACTGCCAGACAGGTCGCGAGGGCAAAGGGATAATAGAGCTTGCGATTTTTCACAAGATTGGAAAGCGCAAGCTTACCGGTTAATCTAATCATGAGCACCCACCTCACTTGCCATGACAGTCAAAGTATCAGAAATCTCCTGGAACATCTGACGTTCTGTCTTATCTCCACGGAAAATCTGATTGTAAAGAATACCGTCCTTGATAAAGAGTACCCGCTTGGCTCTGCTAGCTGCTGATGTCGAGTGGGTCACCATGAGAATGGTCTGACCTCGGTCATTAATATCGTCAAAGACATCCAAAAGCGCAGCCGATGACTTGGAATCCAGTGCCCCTGTTGGCTCATCCGCTAATAAAATCTCTGGCTCCGTGATGATGGCCCGCGCCACCGCAACCCGTTGCTTCTGACCACCGGAAATCTCATAAGGAAACTTCTCTTGCAGCTTGTTAATACCTAATTCAGTACAAGTAGTGACTAGCTTTTGCATCATCTCGGTGACGGGACGTCGAGAAAGCACTAAAGGCAAGAGGATATTGTCCTTAACTGACAAGGTATCCAGCAAGTTAAAGTCCTGAAAGACAAAGCCTAGCTTTTCTCTGCGGAAGCTGGATGCTTGGCTATTTTTGATAGTCGCTGTATCTGTTCCGTTCAGAAAGACTTGCCCTTCTGTTGGCTTGTCCAGCATGGCTAAAATATTGAGGAGTGTTGACTTGCCTGAGCCAGACTCTCCCATGATAGCCACATAGTCACCCTCATCTACTGTAAAGTGAATATCCTTTAGCGCTTCTACTTGATTGCCCTGAAAACGGGTCTTATAAATCTTTTTTACGTGTTGTACATCTAATAAACTCATAACTTCTCCTTTAAAATCCTAAGTACATTTCTTGAGCCGCCTGATTGGCTTGGCATCCGAATTTCGTCCATTCAATTTCTTTTTGACTTGGCCGAATGGAAGGTTTATCTTTCTTATGACTTATTTTAAATAATTTCATTCTAAACACTTCTTTCTTTTGATAATCTTATTCTACCGAATTTGCACTCGGCTTTCCATAACCTAACCTTACAATCTTACTTCTAATCTTACATTTTTGTCATCTTTGATTTTTAATCGTATAAAGAGAAAGTTTTGATAAACTTTCTCTTTATAGAAGTTGGAACTGGATATTCCTTAATGACTATACTGCAACCAGAAGTAATATTGACTAGAGGCACAGCCTAAGCGAGTCTTCTCGATTTCTTCTTTAGAAATCTTTTGTGCTTTTAGAGGACGTTTGTCTTGGTTAAAAAGTTTAGTTTTCATAGTGGGCCTCCTTTATAACATTTGCTTTTATCAAGGGAAAGTATTCTTTCCCTTTCCTTTACACTTATAAGGATACTGCTTTTTTAAACTCGCTTCCATAACTTAACCTTTCATTTGGGCTTTTAAAGCTTACAATTTTGTCATCTTTCAACACAAGGAGTCAATGTGAACCTTATCTTGCTAGACTCAGCTTACTAGAAGTGCTGTAGTTACATAAAAAAGATCAGGGATAATTCCCTGATCTCTTCGTCTAGTTCAACGGATTGTCCTCTTACCTAATCATTAAATCTCAGTCTTCTTTTCTACGTTTCCTTGCAGCAAGACCAGCGCCTAAGCCCAAGAGAGCTAAGCCCGTGGTTATCGTAGCTTGATCTGACTGACTTCCTGTATTCGGTAAGTAACCTTTTTCAGTTGATTTGACTTTTTCTGCTTGAAGCTGCACTGCTTCAGATTTAGCTTTTTTATGATCTTCTTTCACAGCTTTGGTGCCTTGAACTTTTTCTTCTAGACTCTGATCTTTGCCTTGCCCAGAAGTTTGTGAATAAGCTTTATAAGTATCTTGTGACTTTGTTTTCTCTTCTGAAAGGGCTGTTCCCACTTCTAGAATCTGATCTTGTGTTTCTAATTTATTGTAGCTTTCTTTAAGAGTGCGTTTGCCATTTTCAAGCTCGACTAAGTTCACACGAATACCTTTACGACCTTCTTGGATAATACGCGTTTGACCAGCTGGAAGCATATGATTCTTACGCTCTTGCACTTGGAAATCAACCTCTTCTTCCTCTATCAGAAGCTCTGGTCTATATAGAACCAAATCTTTAATATCATCTTCTGGAAGAGCTGTTCCTTTCTTAGTACCGACAAGCAGGCCGCGATTGATTGGATCTTGAAGCACTTCTCGTAATTTTTCTGCTCGCTGACCATCTGGAGAAACTTCAGTAAAGATTCTTTCCTTACCATTTTGTCCTTCTTTTTCTACACGGCTTTCCCCAAGGTAGAGATTGGCATCTTCTTTTTCAATCGTCTGATAAGGAAGTTCTTTTTCTTCGACTTCTAGACGTGGAAGTTCTTCTTGAACTGCAGCTGCTACCTTACCAGCAGTAGTTTTTTCTTCCGTCAATTGAATACGGTATTCCTTAACCTGCTTACCATTCTCAGACAGAAGTCGAACCAAGACTGGCAAACGATTATCTCCACTATCTACAACAGTTGAAGCCACTTGGTCATTTTCTTCTACTGTCACTTTAGGACGTTGACCACTATAGGACACTTGATATTCCAAGCGTTCTGCAGAGAAGTTTGGAAGTTCTTTACCATCAAGTAAGATTTTTGATTTTGTACTTTCTTTAGGCAACTCACTTGGCGCCAAGAAAGTCATCTCAATTAAGGCAACTCCATTCTTATCTGCTTTTCTGTCCATTCTCCATCTCATAGCCTTGGATTTCACAGCACTAAAGGTTGCTGTCAATTCTGTACCAGCCTGGATATCTTGATTCATATTGTAAGGAACGGACTCCCAGTTATCAGGATTGTTAAACAAGTGGTTGGATTCATAAGCTCGATAGTTTGAATAATAGATTGGAACATCAAAGTCTGGGCCAACATAGCGCTCTAAGACTAGTTTAGACGGAGCATCTGTACCGCTATCAGCAAAGAAGTGCAGTTTGGCTTGATTGACTGTTCGTTCGACAATCTTACCGTTTTCTTTGAAGATAACACCTACCGAAACATCTGGATTAGCTGATGGTGTCGCTGACCAATTTGTCCAACGTCGGCTCTCATCAAGGTCCCCGTCGTTGATATAATCCACTCGATCATGAGAATCTGGATCAGCATCATTTGTCTCAGATGCAAAAGCCTGATTGCTATTTTCATCATAGTAAGGATTGTCTGATACAGATTTGCCTAACTTATCAGTCACTCGAACTCTTAGCTCGACAGGTAAGTCGCTTCCAACCAGACGACCATGAACAGTAAACTGCCCAGCTTTTGATAAGCTTTCAGCTGGAACAGGTTCCCATTCGACAGCCAAATCTTTCACTTCATAGTCTTTTTCCCCTGTAAAGTAAACAGGGACCTTGCTTGGTAACTCTAGATTTTGACCTAGTTGGAGCAGGCGAGCTTGTTTTGCTGTCGCTATTGGTTTACGTACCAATAGATCTTTATCATTTGTAAAGTGGATGCGATACTCACCTAGAATATCTCCATTTTCAGCCTTGACGATAACACGAACAGGATCTCCCTCGCGGACACTTGGTACGACAGTTGCCAGACCATTATTGCTGACACTTGCGGTTACTGCATCCGCCTTTCCATCCTTAGCTTCTAAATAGTAGTCTGTTAAGTCTGGATTAAAGTTTGGCAAATCTTGTCCCGCCACCTGTATTCTAGTCTGTGCTTGCTTAGCTGGAGCAACTTGTTTCGAGAAGATTTGAACTTCTGTGATAGAGGTTCCAAGTTTGTCATCTGCTCTCACCATACGAATACGAACAGCATAGGTATCTACCTTATCAAAGTTAAAGTGATTCATTTCACCTGCTTTTAGCTGATCTGGAGCTTTCAGATTGGTTACAGGTTTCCAATTGCTATCATCATTAAAGACATGTTCTTCGCTTTCTACAAAGCTAGGATTTTTTGGAGCAGTCGGCGTAGCTTTACCAACATAATATTCAATCACATAAGACTTAGGTGCCCCTACCCCATGATCTTCATGGAAGGCTACATTTAGATTGTCTACTGACCGTTTAGTCAAGATACCAGAATCTCCAAAGAGAACCCCTACCGAATCTTCTTCACGACGGTTCCAGTTAGTCCAACGGTTGGCTGGCTGATCCGTATAAGAGATCACTTTATCATTAACATTAGATACTAAATCGCTCGGGTTAGAATCTGAAGCAAAAGCAAGTGGCAATTCTGAACCTGTCCATTGATCAGAGATGTTAGCACCATTTTCTGTTTGAGCTGATACTCGTACATGAAGCTTGGTTGGTAAAGCACTTCCTTCCACCTGTCCTGACACAGTAAAGACACCTTCTTTTTGATATTGACTAGGTGCAATAGGCTCCCAAGTAACTTTTGCTGACGAAACCTGACCATTTGAGTGGTAAGTCCGTACACTCTCTGGCAAGTGTGGAGCTTCTGCAATCGGTGTCGTAACACTGACTTCTTCGACTGCAATGATCCCTTCAACGGAGACTTTAGCAATGGCTTTTTGATCAATACCTTCGACCTTTCCTACTACTTCAAAAGTATGGTAGCGATCAAGTTCCTCCTTAGCCACTGCTTGCCAAGTAACTTTATGAACTTTAGGGAATCCTTTGTCGTACTCAACAGTAACAGTGGTTGGAAGATTTGGTTCTTGATGCAAATCAGTTACCACACTAACAGGACGAACGGATTGAACCGTTTTATTTTCTGTATTAGCCTGAATCGTCAAGTTTACTTGTCCTTCTGCTCCCTCGTATTCAGCTTTGAGTGTGACAATTCCAGGCTTGTGTAATTCAAGCATTCCTTTACGAACAGCCAGCTCTCCCTCTCCTGTTGTAGAGAAAGCAACCTTATCAGCCTGTAAGACCGCCTGAGTACCGTCTTGATAGTGGGCCAAAACAGTTAATTGAACAGTCTGATCCTCTTTTAGATGATTCGTTTGCTCAACTTGTAAGCTCAAACGTTCAATTTTAGGAGCTTCTTCTAAGAACTGAACAGCATAGGTCTGTAGGGCACCGCCATCCTTAGGTTGAACATAAATGCTGGCCCGCAACCCATTTGCAACACTAGCCTGAACAACCGTGACATCTGCATTTTCAGCAGTAGCTGCTACCAAAGGAAGTTGAGATCCGTAGGCCAGGCTATGGTAATGAACTGGTTTCTGACTAGTTAGTCCTGCTACAGAATCACCGTCAAGAGTTACAGCTGGATTCACAGGTGCTTCTGCTTCACTATCTGTCACCAGTAAGGTTGCTGAAACCTTTGTACCTGCAAGTTGCCCAGTCATTTGAATGCGGGAACCTGGGACAGAAAGTTTTTCCTTATCTTCTGGCGCAATTTCCCATTTATCCACATCATAATGTTCAAGACTCCCATCAGTTAAGGCAAGAGCAACTGACTTATCTACAGCACTCAAATCTGTCCCTGGTGCCACTCGTTTGATAACTGGTAACTCTCTTTCAACGGCTAGAACTTCAACACGCGCTTCTACCTGACGGCCATCTGACTCTCCTTTGACAGTTACAATGCCTGAATGACTAACATCTGCTTGTGACCAAGTCACAGGCTGTTCAGTCCGACTTCCGTCACTGTAAACAAAAGGAACTGTCGCTGGCAAGTTTGGAGCTTGTCCCAAAACTGTACGAACTTTTGGCACTTCCGTCCCTAACACTGTCTTTTCTTTCTGATCATTCTTTCCAGTGAAAATAGTCACCTGGTCCGATTTTAATAAATCAGAATGAGCCGTTAAGGTGAATTTCCCTGCCTGGTCTGTTGATTTGACAATGGCAACCCCTTTACCATTAAAGGCTTTGCGAATCCAAGAGCCGTCTGCTTGTTCCTTGTAACGTTCACGGCTAGCCTGCTCGCCATTATCTACTCCGACAAGCTGACCTTGTCCATGCAATTGGAAACGAACGAGGTTATTGGCAGTTGGCACGACATTGCCATCACGGTCTACGATTTCATAGTAGATATAGGTCAAATCTTTTCCATCTGCTGCAATAGCATGCTCTTCCTTAACCAAGCGCACACCTGCAGGTTGACCTGCTGTTACAATCTTATCTCGGGCAATTTCTTTACCTTGATCATCACGAGCTACTGCTTCCAAAGTCCCTGGCTGATAAGCTACTTTCCACTCAAGGTAGAGTTCTTGAGGATTAGCCCCCTCTTGATAGCTTCGGCCGTCACTTGTCTCTTTTTTGTTAAATTTCTTGAGTCCCAAAGATTGGTTGTTCAAGAATAATTCAACACTAGCAGCATTGGAGTATGCACGGACTGGTATTTTATTTTCAGCATCTGCAACATTGTCTGCTAATTTCTGGTCCTCCCAATTCCAGTGAGGAAGCAGGTGAACCATTGGTTTTTTCTTAGCAGAAACCCACTGACTTTGGTAAAGGTAATAGTCGTTTTTAGGAATCCCAGCTGTATCCACTATTCCGAAATAAGAACTCTTTACAGGAGTGCTGTTTTGGTTGTGCCAAGGAGTTGGTTCACCGATATAATCTGTTCCAGTCCAGATAAATTGTCCTGCGTAACCAGCATTATCTCGGTCAAAAGTCCAAGAAGCTGTTGCCGTTTTACCCCAGCCAACTCGGTCATTTCCATAGTCCGATTGTTCATAGTTTCGCCAAGACTGATTGCTTCCAACCCATTCTTGCTCTGGATGGAAATAGCTACCACGTGTACGAGTCGCAGAAGACGTTTCAGAACCATAAATCAACCAATTTGGATGTTTGGCACGCAAGGCTTTGTAATTATCTTCTGAATAGTTAAAACCAACTGCATCTAGCTCATCAGCGATTTTTTCGTGGCCACCACTACCATCACCAAAGCGGAATTTGTCTGCCCCCATCGTGACATAGCGGGTTTTATCAACTGACTTAATAACCTTGACCAGACGTTTAACAGTCGCTAAAGAATGAGCATCTCCATTAGCCTCACCGATTTCATTTCCGATAGACCACATGACGATGGCAGGATTATTTTTACCTCTTTCTACCATTGTCCGCAAGTCATAATCAGACCATTTTTCACCCTTTTTGGCCTCTGGGTGAGTGGCGTCTTTTTCAAAGAAACGACCGTAATCGTATGGTTTCTTGCCTCCATACCAGGTATCAAAAGCCTCTTCTTGGACTAGCAATCCTAACTCTGCCGCAATCTGCAAAGTCTGTTCACTAGCAGGATTATGGGTCGTACGAATCGAATTAACCCCCATTTCCTTCATTTGCTTGAGACGACGGTACTCAGCCTTATAGTTTTCTTCTGCTCCTAGGGCTCCGTGATCATGGTGCAAGGAAACCCCGTGAAATTTGATTCTCTGACCATTCAAAGAGAAACCTTCATTAGGAGTCCAGTTATAATAGCGATAGCCAAACAAGTCTTTCTTAGCGTCAACAAGCTGACCATCACGATAAATCCGTGTCACTAGCTCATATAAGGCAGGCTTATCATTCAGCACAGTCCACAGTTCTGGTCTTTCAACTTGTAGACTTGTCTGAATTGTACTAGTCTCATGAGCTTTCAGTCTTTGACTGGCAGTACGAACCACTTCTGTTACTGCTTCACCGCCTCGTCTCACAATTTGATATTCAGCTGTGATTTCATGATCTTTATCATCAGTATTAGCAATCTTACTGCTGACAAGGGTGTCTACCTTTCCATCTTTTTGACTTTCTAACTGAGGAGTCAAGATAGTTGTTCCATTCTTTTGGACATGAACCTTATCTCTAATAAGAAGAGAAACATCACGGTAGATTCCGCTTCCTGAATACCAACGACTACTTGGTTGCTTGTTAATCACATGAACAGCAATGATATTTTCCCGGCCATCTTTGTGAAGATAGTTTGTAATATCGTATGAAAATTGATTATAGCCATTTGGATAATGACCGACCAGCTGGCCATTCACATAGACTTGCGAATCCATATAGACCCCATCAAAGGTCAGGCGAACATTTTTATCTAAATCTTTTTCATCTAATTTAAGGGGCTTGCGATACCAAGCATCTCCACCATTAAGCTGCCCACCTTCATTTTGTGCAGGAGAGTCATGATCAAAGTCAAAGTGGATACTCCAGTCATGAGGTAAGTCTAATTTTTTCCATGAAGTCACGTCAGCTTCTTCTTTTACTGCTTCCTTAGCATTAGCGTTTAATTTAAAGTGCCAGTTCTGATTAAAATTGACCTTTCTATCCTCAATCATTTGACTCACTTCCTCCTCAGTAGCAGATTTCACCTTATCCTTTTCTGATCCTTCTTGGGCAGAGGACTCGCTTATTTCTTTCGCTTCATTTTTTACTGATTCAGAAAACTCTTTTTCTTCCTTAGGACTAGGTGAATTCTCTTCTGTTTTCTCTGGGAAAGTTTCCTGTGTTGAAAGAGCTGTACTAGCATCTGCAGCCTCAGACGATTCACTAGTGGCAACTGCCTTATCAGAGTGCTCTTCCACAATCTTTCCTTCTTCTTTGACGCTTTCAGCACTAGCGTTAACGGCCACTTCTTCCGCATAAACAGGGTTTCCTGCAGAAAGACTAGCTCCAAACAAAACTACACAAGTTCCAATAAGCACTGAGCATGCACCAACAGTAAATTTTCGGATGCTATAGACTCTTTTACGATTCCAATATCCTTTTTCCATAAGGTCCTCCACCAAGTAACCGCTTCCATTTTTATAGAAGCAAGCTATTCCTATAGTTTTCTTCACCTTATTTTATAAAACAAGTTGCATAATCTCAATACAAATGAAGCCGTTTTCATATTTATGAGTGATTTTTCTAAAATTAGGAGAATCATAGAATTTTCTTCAGTTATCAGTCATCCCCATCTGTTCAGTTCTGTCACTTATTTCTGATAAAAAGTAAAAAACATAAAAAAACAAGCGTCAATTTTCATTGACACTTGTTTCTTGTTTTAGTTTTTAAAACGAGTCCCGTAATAAACTCCCCATCCAACAATCATAGTTAAACCAAGGGCAAGAAGTGTAAAGCTAAGCTCTGTACCTGTTAATGGTAAAGTTTTCTTAGTCTTATCTTTTTCTTGTGGTTTTTCTGAATCTTTTGGATTTGTCTTACCAGGATCTTTAGGATTTTTCTTATCCGGATCCTTTGGTTTTCCATTGCCTGGATCTTTAGGATCTTTATTGCCTGGCTTATCAGGTTTATTTGGTTTGTTTGGTTTGTTTGGTTTATTTGGGACACTTGGAATTGTTGGAATACTTTGGTCTGTTACTACTAACTTCCCATCCTTGTACTCTACTGTGTTTCCATTAGCGTTCAAAATTGTTATCGTTCCGTCGAAGTTCACTTGGAAAGTGATGTCTTTAACAGCTAGGTAACCAGCTGGGGCTGTCGCTTCATGGAAAGTATATACTCCAGGAGCTAATTCTAAATCATGTGATTTGTTTACTTCTGAAGTCCATTCTGCTACAGGATTACCAGTTGCCTCGTTGCCTCGGAAAATTTGAATTTGTGCACTACCAATTTCAGTACCGTATTGGTTGATCTTACTGAAAGTTACCTTACGTGGAAGGTCATCGTCTTTATCAGTTACAGTTACTTTGGAACCATCGATTATGACCTTGTTTTCTTCACCCTTAGAGTCTTTTTCGCCAACGTTTGTCACTTCCACTGTACCGTCATGTTTGACTTGGAAAGTGATGTCAGTCACCTTGAGGTAACCTGTTGGAGCTGCTTCCTCATGGAAGGTGTAAGTACCTGGTGCCAAGTTCAATTCTTTAGACTTACCAGCTTCTGAAGTCCAGCTTTCTACAGCTTGGCCTTCTGCCTTATCGCCTTTGAAGATCTTGATCTGAGCTCCCGCGATTTCTTCTCCACCAAGGCTAACCTTGCTGAAGGTAATCTTACGTGGAAGATCATCATCTTTATCGGTTACAGTTACTTTAGAACCATCGGTTACGACCTTGTTGTCTTCACCCTTAGAGTCTTTTTCGCCAACGTTTGTCACTTCCACTGTACCGTCATGTTTGACTTGGAAAGTGATGTCAGTCACCTTGAGGTAACCTGTTGGAGCTGCTTCCTCATGGAAGGTGTAAGTACCTGGAGCCAAGTTGAGATCTTTAGACTTACCAGCTTCAGATGTCCAGTTTTCTACTGCATCTCCTTCAGCTTTCTCGCCCTTGTAGATCTTAATTTGAGCACCTGCGATTTCTTCTCCACCAAGGCTAACCTTACTGAAAGTTACCTTACGTGGAAGATCATCGTCTTTGTCTGTTACAGTCACACTTGAGCCGTTAGTTACGACTTTGTTGTCTTCACCCTTAGAGTCTTTTTCTCCAACATTCGTCACTTCCACTGTGCCGTCATGTTTGACTTGGAAAGTGATATCGGTCAATTTGAGGTAACCGGTTGGGGCAGCTTCCTCATGGAAAGTGTATGTACCTGGTGCCAAATTCAGTTCTTTAGACTTACCAGCTTCAGTTGTCCAGTTTTCTACTGCATCTCCTTCAGCTTTCTCGCCCTTGTAGATCTTAATTTGAGCACCTGCGATTTCTGTACCACCAAGGTTAACTTTACTGAAAGTAATGGCTTTTGGACTGTCATCGTCTTTATCCGTTACTGTAACAGTTGAGCCGTTGGTTACGACCTTGTTGTCTTCACCCTTAGAGTCTTTTTCTCCAACATTCGTCACTTCCACTGTACCGTCAGTTTTGACTTGGAAAGTGATGTCAGTCACCTTGAGGTAACCTGTTGGAGCTGCTTCCTCATGGAAGGTGTAAGTACCTGGTGCCAAGTTCAATTCTTTAGACTTACCAGCTTCAGATGTCCAGCTTTCTACTGCTTGGCCTTCTGCCTTGTCGCCCTTGTAGATCTTGA